>CAMLNT010000113.1 GCA_946481425.1 uncultured Brevundimonas sp. | reverse complement strand
TGGATCGGCCTTTGCCGATTCACATCTGATTCACCATATCTGGCTCACCGTGCCCCATCGGAGACCTGAGTCCTTGCATACCAAGAGCCCGCTGTTCGACGAGTTCGCCCGCCTGACGACCGGCGCCATGGGCCTGGCCCAGGCCGCCGGAGACGAGGCCAGGGCCGCCATGCGCGCCCAGGCCGACAAGCTGGCGGTCGAGTTTGACCTGGTGCGCAAGGACGAGCTGGAAGCGCTCAAGGCCGAGGTAGCGGCCCTGAGAGCCGAGGTTCAGGCCCTCAAGGAAACCCCGAAGACGGGAACGGCACGCAAGCCTGCTCGCCCGAAGGACGCAGCCGGTTGAGCCGAATCTCGCAAACCCTCTACTGTTTCGAAGCGGCGACTGAGTCGCCCGAGAGGATCGAGTATGGACGCGCCGACCACTGAGGAATTCGAAGCTCCGCACGATCCGCTCGACATCGTCGAACACGTGCTGGTAGCCGAGAACCTGCCTTTCGATCGCATCGGCGACGGTGATCTGGCCTTCTCGATCGCCGGAGCCTGGAAGGACTACGAACTGTGGTTCGCCTGGCGCCCCGAAGGCGACTGCCTGCAGATTTGCTGTTCCCTCGACCTCAAAGCCACGAAGTCCAAGCGCGCGGCGCTGCACGAGCTGGTCGCCCTGATCAACCAGCGCGTCTGGCTCGGGCATTTCGAGATCTGGACCGAGGATGGCGAGATCGTGTTCCGTCACGCCCTGTCCCTGCCGGACGGTGAGCGCCCGACGCTTGCCCAGGCCGCGGCCATGATCGATGCGGCGGTCGAGACGGCGGACCGGTTCCATCCGGCCTTTGACTTCCTGCTGCGCGGCGCCAAGAGCCCGGTCGAGGCGCTGGACGCCTGCATGTTCGAGACCGTCGGCTCGGCCTGAGGCCGTGACGTCTTCCGTCCTGCTCGTGGGGTGTGGCCGTCTCGGCGGGGCGATCCTCGACGGTTGGCTCAAGACGGAGGCTGTGCCCCCGGCACAGATCGCCATCCAGTCGCCCTCGATGAAGCCGCCGATCGAGCGAGCGGTCGCGCGAGGCGCTGTCCATGCTCCCACTCCCCCGGAGGGAATCGGGACCGTCGTCCTGGCCGTCAAGCCGGCCAAGTGGCGCGATGTAGCGGGCAACCTGGTGCCTCGGCTTTCGCACGAGACGTCGATTGTATCGGTCATGGCGGGCGTGCGGGCGGCATCGCTGCGCGAGGTCTTCGGTCAGCGTTCGTTGGCGCGGGTGATGCCCACGACGGCCGTATCTGTCGCGCGTGGCGTGGCCGGCTACTGGACAGAGAGCGAACAGGCCAACGCCGCCGCGCAGCGGCTGTTCGATCCAATCGCCCAGCTCGTGAGGCTTGCGGACGAGGACCTGATCGATGTCGCGACGGCCGTCTCGGGCTCCGGCGCAGCCTATGCCTACGCCTTCGTGCGCGCGCTGGCGCGGGCCGGGATCGCCCAGGGCCTATCAGCCGAACAGGCGCTGACCCTGGCGGTCGGCACGACCGAGGGCGCTCTGGCCCGGCTCGATGGGTCGGTTGATCCCGACGCCCTTATCGCCGAGGTGGCGTCGCCCGGCGGAACGACGCAGGCCGGCCTCAGCGTCCTCGAGCCGGAACTCAGTCGGCTGATAGAAGCCACTGTCGCCGCGGCGCTTTCGCGGGCCAGAGAACTGGCCGCTCCATAGGATCTGCCTTCGCGCAAGGGCAGCCGGCCCGCGTGCAGCCTCGTCTAGCCGGGTAGGTGGATCACCGCTTTTAGACCGCCCAGCGAGGACTGGTCGAGGACAACGTCTCCGCCGTGGCTGCGCGCCACGTCGCGGGCGATCGCCAGCCCGAGGCCGACGCCCTTGCGATTCTGGTTTCGGGAAGGGTCGAGTCGGGAGAAGGGCTTGAACGCCTCCTCGTACGATTTGGGTGGAATGCCCGGCCCGTCGTCCTCGACGGCAATCTCGACCCCGCCCCCCGCCCGCCGGCGGGCCGAGATGGCCACTGTGCGGCCGTGGGTGGCCGCATTGTCCACCAGGTTGCTGAGCGCTCGTCGCAGGCCGCCGGGCCGCGCCGTGACTCGCAAGCCGGGTGGGACCTCGACCTCGACGGCTGCAGCCCCGGCGCGCCGCGCGTCCGTGGCCGCCGCTTCACAGAGCGCGGAGACATCAGCCAGCTCGGCCGCCTCGCCGGCTTCCCCCTGAGCGAAGGCGAGGTATTCGTCGATCATGTGCTCCATCTCGGCCAGGTCCGACGCCATGGCGGCCGTTTCCCGGGTCGGGCTTGCCAGAGCAAGTTCGAGCTTGAGCCGTGTGAGCGGGGTGCGCAGGTCATGGCTGACCGAGGCGAGCAGGGCGGTCCTCTGATCGATGTGGCGCTGGATTCGCTCTCGCATGTCCAGGAATGCGCTGGCGGCACGCCGGACCTCGCGCGCCCCGTGAGGCTTGAAGGCGACATCCTCTTCGCCCTTGCCGAACGCCTCGGCGGCGTCGGCCAGGCGTTCGATGGCCCGGACCTGATTCCGGATGAACAGGATGGCGATGGTGGTCAGCAGCACCGTCGCGCCCCCGAGCCACAGGATGAAGATATGGCCGCGCGTGGCGAAGGCTCGTTCGCGCGGCGCGATGATACGAAGCACGCCGCGGTCGACCTCGACCTGTATCTCGACGTGGTTCGGATAGCGCGTAGTGTCGAACCAGAAAGGCTGGGGCGAGAGGCGCTCGTCCAGCGCACGTTCCATCGAGCGATCCAGCGCGGCGAAGAAGGCAGGACGGGTGCGTGTCGGCAGGCCGGTGTCTTCGCGCAGGGCCACGGACAGTTGCATCGTGCGCTCGGCCTGGTCCGCAATCTCCGCCAGATGCTCGAGCGTTGGTTCGTCGCGGTAGCTCTCGACGACCCAGGCGACGTCGCCGGCAAGACCCTCGGACAGGCGCGCCGTCACGGTTTCCCAATGCGCCTCGAAGAACGCCCAGGTGACGGCGACCTGCATGAGGGCGACCGGCAGCACGATGATCAGCAGTGCGCGGCCCCAGAGCGAGGTCGGCAGCCGCCGTCTCAACAGGCGAGCCCAAATCTTGGGGGTGGAGGCGCTCACCTTCGGGTCAGTCCGGCGCGAGCATATAGCCGATGCCGCGCACGGTCTGGAGATAACGCGGCGTCTTGGGATCGTCCTCGATCTTGCGGCGCAGGCGCGTGACCTGAACGTCCACGGCCCGACCGGCCGCATCGGCGCCGGACGACGCCAGCACATGGCGCTCGACCGGCGCATTCGCGCTGAGCGCCAAGGCCTTCAGAAGCTGGCCTTCGGCCTCGGTGAGACGGACAGGCTTGCCGTCTCGGCTCAGTTCCAGGCGCTCCATGTCGAAGGTGCAGGCGCCGAGACGGATCTCGCGCGCCACGCCCGGGGGAGGTCCCGCGCGCCGCAGAATGGCCTCGACACGCAGCAACAACTCCTTGGGTTCGAACGGTTTGGATAGGTAATCGTCGGCGCCGAGCGACAACCCTTCGATCCGATCGGCCGCCAGACCTCGCGCGGTCAGCATGAGCACCGGCGCCGACGCGAGCCCCGGCTGGGCCCGAAGCCACTTCACGAACGAAAACCCGTCCTCACCCGGCATCATGACATCGAGGATCATCAGGTCGAAGTCGAGCAGGGCGGTCAGTCGGCGCGCGGCCGCCGCATCCGACGCCCCCGTGACCCGAAAGCCGGCGCGACTGAGGTACTGCTTCAGCAGATCACGAATGCGGTCGTCGTCATCGACGACCAGAAGATGGCGCTGGCTTACGCCCGATCCCGCCTCCGTCATCGCGCCGGACCCGGCTTGACCGGGCAGGCGCCAGCGCGTCTAACCGCGCCGGGCCGCAAGAAGCCTTGTAACCGGGAGCTCAGGATCAATGGACTTCGTTCCCTTCGACGACCGCGACGGATGGATCTGGATGGATGGCGACTTCGTGCCGTGGCGCGAAGCCAAGACCCACGTCCTGACCCACGCCCTGCATTACGGGTCCTCGGTTTTTGAAGGCGAGCGAATGTACGCAGGCCAGATCTTCAAACTGACCGAGCATTCCGAACGCCTGCACCGTTCCGCCAACCTCCTGGATTTCGAGATCCCCTTCAGCGTGGCCGAGATCGACGCCGCCTGCAAGGCGACCTGCGAGCGCATGGGCCTGGAAGACTGCTATGTCCGCCCCGTGGCTTTCCGCGGCCCGGAGCAAGTGAGCGTCTCCGCTTTTCACACCAAGACCCGCGTCGCCATCGCCGTGTGGGAATGGCCGAGCTACTTCGATCCTGAAACCAAGAAGAAGGGCATTCGTATCGAGTGGGCCAAGTGGCGCCGGCCGGACCCGCAAACCGCGCCCTCCACGGCCAAGGCCGCCGGGCTCTACATGATCTGCACAATGGCCAAGATGGCCGCGGAGCGCCGCGGCTATTCGGACGCCATGATGCTGGACTGGCGCGGCTATGTGGCCGAGGCGACCGGCGCCAACGTCTTCTTCGTGCGCGACGGGGCGCTGCATACGCCGCGCATCGACGCCATTCTGGACGGTATCACGCGCCAGACCATCATCGAGATGGCCAAGGCCCGGGGCATCGAGGTGATCGTCCGCGACATCCTGCCCGAAGAGCTGGCTACCTTCTCGGAGTGCTTCGTCACCGGCACGGCGGCGGAAGTCACGCCAGTCGCCGAAATCGGGGAATACCGCTTCACCCCGGGTGACTTGTCGCTAGGGCTGATGGAAGACTACGGCAAGCTGGTGCGCGGTCAGCTCTAGGGGACAGGTCGGGATGAGCGGCTGGAACATCTTCAAGGGCCTGACTGACCGGCCCGCCGCCGCTCCGCTGGACGAATCCAATCCGCAGCATGCGCCAATCATCGCAGCCTTGATGAAGGCCGCGCGTGGTTCGCGCAGCGACGAGCTTCACGACGCCTTCTTCGAGGAGGCCGATCGTTCGATCGCCTATTACCGCTACAACGGTGTGCTCGGCAGCCTCGTGCCTTGGCTGAAGCGGCACATGGGTCGCCCTGGTCGGGTCGTCGAGATCGGCTGCGGCTCGGGCTCGACTACGGCTGCGTTCGCGACAGTCTGCGATCATGTGACCGGCTACGACTTCGAGCCGGCGGCGTTGGACGTCGCGCGCCTGAGGCTTGAACTGCTCGGCGTCGTCAACGCCGAGGTCCGGCAGATCGAAGGCGCTCAGGTGGCCGGCGTCTTCGCCCAGCACGCCGGTCTCGACGGGGTGATCCTCTACGCCGTGCTCGAGCACATGACGGTGTCGGAGCGTCTGTCGGTCTTGAAGGCGGCATGGGCGGCGTTGAAGCCGGGCGGGTTCATGCTCGTCGGCGAGACACCGAACCGCCTGACATACTGGGACCACCACACCTCGGACCTGCCGTTCTACAATCTGCTGCCGCCCGAACTTGCCCTGGCCTATTACGACCGGACCGAGCGGCCCGACGTCCGGCTGCATGTGGAAAGCCATCTGGCCCAGGGCCAGGAGGCCGCCGAGATGGCGCTCGTGCGATCGGGATATCAGGGGGTCAGCTACCACGAGTTCGAGCTGGCGCTCGGGCGCGACTACGCCGGCTATCTCGTCTCCTCAGCGGACGACCCGGAGATACAGAACATCTACGGCGACTATCGCGCGGAGGAGGCGGCCCTGACTGACTACGCCGTCAGCAAGGGTCTGCCGCTGCATCCCAGCTTCTGTCAGGCAATGCTGACCTTGCTTTTCCGCAAGCCGTCGGGCGGCGCCCTGAAGCCCGTGCCGCCGCTCCGGTCGGCCGACCCCCTGCTGGGCTGGGCCAGTGCTGCGGCGCCGGCGCCACAGAACCGTGCCGCCACGATCGACGAATTCCGCGCCTTCGCGCGCGATCCGGCCAACTTCGACGCCTTCGCCGAACTGATGTGCGAGGTGCTGGCTCCGAACGTCTATCTGAGCTGGGATCACGACGCCGCCTACAAGCGACACTTCAAGCGCTGGCAGCAGGCCGGATTCACGGTCCTGCCGAACCACTATTACAGCCCGGTCCCGGACATGAATGTCCTGACCGATGCGCAGCTCGCGGCACGCTATCCGCTGCACGGCGTCACGATCGACGAGGCCGAGCATCGTGCGCTGCTGGACGCCTTCAAGGCTGTTCAGTCGGAGACGGCCGCCTTCCGCGATCGTGTGACTCCAACGACAGACGGGCGCTGGTATGCCGGCGGGGCCTTCGGACTGCTCGATGCGCAGGTCGCCTACGCCATGGTCCGCACGCAGAAGCCGAAGCGGATCATCGAGATTGGCACCGGTTTCTCGACCCTGGCGATGGCAGAGGCCTGCGAGCGCAACGCGGCCGAGGGCCGCCCGGTCGACTTCACAACGATCGATCCCTATCCGAGCTTCGCCCTGGACCTGAACCCGAAAGGCCTGACCCGAAACCTTACGGTCGGTGTCGAGACCGTGCCGATCGAGCAGTTCGAGGCGCTCGAGGCTGGCGATATCCTCTTCATCGACTCGACCCACATCATCCGGCCGGGCGGCGACGTGGAGTACGAGTATTTCCATATCCTGCCGAAGCTGAAGCCCGGCGTGTGGATCCACGTCCACGACATTTTCTTCCCGCTGCCGTATCCGCCGGAGTGGGCGCGGGATCGGCATATCTTCTGGAACGAGCAGCAGCTGCTGAACGCCTTCTTGGCCTACAATACGAGCTTCCGCTCGCGCATGGCGCTGTCGGCGGCCTGCGACCGCTGGATCGACGCGGTCAACGACGCCTTCCCCGGGACCGGACCGAGCCCCGGACCCGGGTCATTCTGGATGCAGCGGATCGCCTGAGGTCGCCGCGGCTTGATCTGAAGCCGCCGCCGCCGCGCGCCGTGCGGCGCGTTCCGAGCGGCGGCGTTTGCGGACGCGAAACACGATCCATACGATCGGCGCCACGATCAGCGCGAACGGCAGGGCGAAGGCGAGAACCGTGACGATCGAAGCCAGGCCCATCATGAACAGGCGCAGCGCATTGCTCAGGGCGTCAGACAGCGGAGCGGTGGCGTCATCGGGCGCCAGGACACCGCGCGACTGATAGGTCATCGTGACCCGCGACATGGATATCCGGGCACGCATCACAGCCAGGGTCGAGGTGGCCGAATCGATCTCGGCCTGGACCCGCGCCAGTTCGCGTTCGACCTCCAGCACGGTCTGAAGGTTGCCGTCGCGCGTGGCCAGCATGGTCTGGAGCCGGTCGCGGAGGGCCGTCTTGGCCCGCAGGTGCGCC
>CAMLNT010000112.1 GCA_946481425.1 uncultured Brevundimonas sp. | reverse complement strand
AAACTGCCAACTTATGCGTCTCTCACAAGCCCGGCGGTTGACTCCGCCGTGGCCATCGAGGTTTGATGCCGCCGTTATGCGGGACATAATATGATTATCGCCAGGATCATCCGAAGCTTAGAGGCGCAAACCGGCGAAGAGCAAGCGTTCCAAGTCGAGGTTCGCCACTTTTCAGGGGCCGCGAGCAGGTGGCCCGAATACTATTCGTCTTATGAGGACGCTCTGGCGGCGGCCAGGGAGTCCGGTGCAGACGTGCTGCTAGGTTGGCGCGACGAGCATGTGTGGAACCAACTGTCTGCTGCCGCTCGCCTTGAGGCCCCCCACTTGGGGGGTGAAGCGGCAAAGTCATCTTCTGCACCTCCCTCACCGCAAGCCTCGTCCTAGAGGCACTCTAGCTCAGGAGCTAGGTCAATGAACTTGTCGATCCGGGATGGGCTGGCAGGGCGAGTGATTTCGAGCTGCCGCACTACTGGGCCTGAGGGCCCAGATGCTGAAACCGGACATCGGCGCTCTTCCCGACATTCCCGGTATGTCCGCTGGGCGTGATCCCGCCTGTCGCTGGTCTGCGCCCTCTATGTCGTGTCGATGTGGCTGAACGGCTACCGCGCAAACCGGCAGGGGATCCACCAGCGAGTGGGAAAGATGTTCGACCACTAACGAAAGAAAGGCCGCCCCCGACAAAGAGCGGCCTTTCCTACCGATGCACTGCGCCGGCGTGTCACCAACCGGACCGAACCGTCGACCGGGGGGAGAATCGAGGTCCGCCCGAGTAATGCGCGGGCAAGGCGTCGGGTTCCGGATAGAAAAGCGGAAGGGCCGCTCGATCCGTGGGGAATGCGGCGGCCCTTCCAGGCGTCGACGTCGTTTGCGGGAGCGCCGACACCTATCGACAAGCCCGTACTCCCCCTAGGCTCGCCGCCTGATTTCACCATGACACAGGAGACCGCTATGCCAAAGGCCGCCGCGAATGAGGCCTTCGTGCGCGAGGTCCAGCAATGGCTGGGCGTGGCCGCGGATGGATGGGCCGTTGGAGAAACACGCCGGGCGCGGGCCGCGAAGACGGGCGTTTCGACCAAGGCTGCGGGGGAGAGCCGCCCAGTTCAGCCCGTCGGCGGAGCGGATCGAAGACTCGTCCTTCACCGGCGCCCTGACGCTGCGCATGCCGTGCGAGATCATAAGGCACGAGGCCATTGGGCGAGAGGCCTACAAGGGTTCCAAAGGCATCTGGACCTGGGGCATCAGCATAACCAGCGCGTCGGGCCACGGCGTCGAGCGCTACACGGACAATCCGCAGGCGATCGAGCGCTGCATCGAGATCTATCTCTGGCTGGCGCAGAGGAAGTACCTCCTTGAGGTCGTCGCGGCGTTCGGATCTTAGGCACCGACCGAGGCGCAGGCGGCGGCGGGCCTGTCGTTCCACTACAACACGGGCGCGATCGGCCAGGCGGACTGGGTCCAGAGCGTCAAGGTGCAGACGGCGAGATCCGTACACTGAGGACACGAGCACAGCCCTATCACGACGCGGCAGCACCACGACGCGCGGGACCACCAGCCCTAAAGGCGGGAGAAGGTCTGCACGGCGAGCGGATCGGCCACCTCGAACCGGATTCCCATCTCGGTGCGATTGCGCCACGCGACGACGCCGTGATGGATCTGTCCGTCGACGATGAGCTCGAGGCGGCCCTGGAACGTGTCGGGTGACGACGCCGGTCGAACCCGTGCCCCGTCGGCGTGAATGTCGCGGACCACTCCCTGATGATGCTCGCGGAACATGCCGTGGACGATCGTGCAGGCTTTGGCGGTCCGGTCTCGCTTCAGCCGCCGGTTTTCCGCCGGCGTTGAGCCAAGATCCAGAGCAAGGAACGGACGCGGATAGGCCGTGTTCATGGTCAAGGTGGTCGCATGGCTGGCTTGCCGCGCGGTTAATCGAAGGGGTAACTCCCTGTCCTCACCGGCTGTCGAGCAGCCGCGCTGCGCCCCTATCGGACCGGGGCAGCGGATCCGCCTTCAGCATCGGGAAGTAGCGATCGGACCCGCGGGGCCGGACGCAAAAACCGACCCGGCCCTGACATCGCACTCGCGGGCAGGGCGCGTGGCGGCCCCATAGGCTGAACGACGGGCCGCCGTTGCTTCCCGCCTTACGCGCGCGCGACGGTGGTCGCCTCTTAGGCCCTATATCCTTCTTCGCCTGTGGCAATATCCGCGGCCAGCTTCGCCGGCTGTTTGGCGTCAGGGGGCGAGAGGGCTTGCTCGTCAACGCCTAGGCTCCATATTTCAGATTTGCAGATGTCGTAGGTGGTCGATCTGAGCTTGCGTCGGAGGTCATCTAGGGCTGCGGCAGAACAGGGGATGTTTGTTCCCAAGTCGCGGCGCACCAATCACAGATCAGCGAGGCAACCACGGCCTGGGTCGGCTCAGCCTCATCGGATTCGTCGATCATTCACGCGTACTACCGACAGGCCTGCCCATGCGCCACGGAGGTCAGCAATCAAACTGACCCCCTACCGCTGCTTGACTCGGAACACATCCGGAACATCTATGCCGGTCATGGCGCTCGTCGCGATAGAAACCCTTGAGCTGGCCTTCCTCGGCCGCCCCCAGGTCACGACCGCCGTGACGCGCGGCGCCGCGCGCCTGCTGATCGACATGGGGTACGCGCCGCTGCTGGAGGTCCGCTTGCCGAACGGCCGCCGCGCCGACGTCATGGCCCTGGGCCCCCGCGGCGAGATCGCCATCTGCGAGGTGAAGTCCTCGCGCGAGGACTATCTGTGCGACCGCAAATGGGGCGACTACCTGCCCTTCTGCGACGCCTACTATTTCGCCGTGGCGCCGGAGTTCCCGTTGGACATCCTGCCCGACGAACCCGGCCTCATCGTCGCCGACGGCTTCGGCGGGGCGGTGGTCCGCCCGGCCACCCCGTCGCCGCTCGCCCCGGCCCGCCGCAAGGCGCTGACCCTCGCCCTCGCAAGGCTCGCGGCGATGAGGGCGACGGCGCTCTGATTATCGCCCCATCGCCGTCGACCGGCGGCGAATAGAACGCCAACGCTCATATTCACTCGACCCGAGCCCTTGAAATCCGGCGAGACGCGGAAGAAGGCGCCGCGATTTTTCCCCGCGCACCGGCGCGGCGTCAGACTGCGCCTCCGGTCTTTGACATCGTCAGCAAGCGCCCGCGTTGCAGACTCGCGGCTGAGTCATGAAGGCGCATGAGGCGAACGACCCGGTCGACCCGGTCGACCTGGACGGTGTTTTCCCGTCCGCCTCAGCGCGGCGCGCGCTTGGCCAGGATCCGCTGCAGGGTCCGCCGGTGCATGTTCAGGCGCCGGGCCGTCTCCGAGACATTGTGTCCGCACAGGTCATAGACCCGCTGGATGTGTTCCCAGCGCACCCGGTCCGCCGACATGGGGTTCTCCGGCGGGGCGGCCTTGTCGTCGCCCTGCGCCAGCAGCGCCTTGACCACATCGTCGGCGTCGGCGGGCTTGGACAGATAGTCGATGGCGCCGGCCTTGATGGCGGCCACGGCGGTGGCGATCGCGCCATAGCCCGTCAGCATTACCACCCGCGCATCGGGGCGGGCCTCGCGGATGGCCTCGATCACGCGCAGGCCGATCCCGTCTTCCAGCCGCATGTCCACGACGGCGAACGCCGGCGGCGCGGCCTTCGCGATGGTTTCGCCCTCGGAGACGGACCCCGCCAGGGTCACCTCGAAGCCGCGCGATTCCATCGCACGGCCGAGCCGCGTGCGGAGCGCCGCGTCGTCATCCACCACAAGCAGGGTGCGGTCCGGCAGCAGTTCGACCTGGGACTGAAGCTCAAGCGTTTCGGTCATACGTGTCTCCGTAGCGCCCCCCGAGAGAATCGGCTCTGCGGCGCCCTGACGCAAGGGCGTTCACCGCTTCGTGCCGTCAGACGGCCGCGATCGCCTCGCGGGGCCAGGTGATGGTGACCTGAGCGCCTTCCTTATGGCGAAGGTTCCCGAAGGTCAGCGAGGCGCCCGTCTTCTCCAGCAGGGTCTTGGCGATGAAGAAGCCCAGTCCCATGCCCTGGTGGCCGGTCCGCGACCCTTCGCCCAGCGGCCGGGACGTCACATAGGGCTCGCCGAGCTTGGCCAGCACGTCCGAGGCGAATCCGGGCCCGTCGTCGCGCACCTCGACACGCACGGTCCGGTCGTCGAACCGCGCCGTGACCCGCACTTCATAGACCGCGAAGTCCGCCGCGTTCTCGATCAGGGTGCCGATGGCGCGCACGGCCTCGGGCAGGCGCCGGACTTCCGGCTCGACCGAGCCCTTGGCGCCCTCGACGGCGATCTCGATACGCGGCCCGTGGCCCCTGTGCGGATCGGCGCATTCGTTGAGCAGCATCTTCAGCGACAGGCGCGCCTCGGACACCTCGCCCGAATCCGACCGCTGCGACAGGGCCTTCAGGATGTCCCGGCACCGCTCGGCCTGCTGCACCAGCAACGCCGCGTCCTCGGCCAGGGCCGCATCGCCCTTGGCGTTCCTCAGCAGCTCGCGCGCCACGATCTGGATCGTCGCCAGCGGCGTGCCCAGCTCATGCGCCGCCGCCGCCGCCAGCCCGCCCATGGCCGCCAGCCGCTGCTCGCGGGCCAGGACCGCATCGGTCGCGGCCAGGGCCAGGGCCATCCGCCGCGCCTCGTTCGCCGTCCGCCAGGCATAGCCGGCCGTGAACAGGACCCCCGTCATGAGGGCGATCCAGACCCCGAGCCGGTAGAGCGGCGGCAGGGCGAAATCCTCGCCGCCTCGCCACGGCAACTGAACCGGGACGAAGAACAGCACCGCCGCGACCAGCAGAGCCAGGCCGCCGATGGTCATGGTCTGGCGGGTCGGCAGGGCCGCCGCCGCGATCGTCACCGGCGCGATCAGCAGAAGACAGAAGGGATTGTCCAGCCCGCCGGTCAGCCCCAGCAGAGCGCCCAGCTGCAGCACGTCGAACGACAGCTGCGCCGCCGCGGCCCAGCCCTCCAGCACCGGCCGGGGGTTTGGCCTGAGCAGCAGGGCCACATTCATCCAGGCGCCCGCGCCGATCACCGCCAGGGCCCAGCCGAGACGAATCTCGAAGTCGAAGGTGAAGGCCGTGATCAGGACCGCCGCCGTCTGGCCCAGCAGGCCCAGCCATCGCAGCGATACGAGGGTGCTGACCCGCAGCCGCCCGCGCGGGGCCGGCAGGCTCTTGGGGTCCCAATAGGGAGTCGCGTCTTGGGGCTCGGCGCTCACACCCCTATAAGGCCGCGTCCTCCCTCCGCGTCGAGAAAAATCCATGCCTTCGAAGCCGATCGCCATCCTGGCCGCCGTCTGTCTCCTGGCTGCGCTGCTCATCGGCGGCGGCGCGCTCTGGCTGAACAGCCAACGGCCCGAGGCCACCACCCAGGGCGGGGAGAACCCGGTCGTGACCTACGGTCGCGCGGACATCGGCGGGCCCTTCGAACTGGTCGACCAGACCGGCCGCACCGTGGACCAGTCCATCCTCGAGGGCCGCTGGACCGCCGTCTTCTTCGGCTTCACCCACTGCCCCGACTTCTGCCCCTCCACCCTCCAGGCGCTGGAAGCCGCCAAGGAACGCATGGGCGACCGCGCCGACGATCTTCAGATCGTCTTCGTCTCGGTCGATCCGGAGCGTGACACCCCCGAGGCCATGGCCGACTATCTCCAGACCGCCAGCTTCCCCGAAGGCGTCATCGGCCTGACCGGCACGCCCGATCAGGTCCGCCAGGCCGCCGAGGCCTATCGCGTCGTCTATCAGCGCCGTGAGCTGGAAGGCGGCGAGTACACCATGGACCACTCGCTCAACATCTATCTGATGAACCCCGAGGGCGAGTTCGCCATTCCGCTCTCGGCCAGCCTCGGCCCGGACCGGATCGCCAATCTGATCACCGCCCGCATGGAGCAGGGCGCCTAGGCGAGCGTCCCTGTCCGCTCGACTTCGACCGGGCCGGTCATCCAGACGTGGCCGTCCTCGCGCCACTCGACCTCCAGGTCGCCGCCGTCCAGCACCATCGTCGCCCCGCGCCCGACAAGCCCCTTGCGGTTCGCCGCGACCAGCGCCGCACAGGCCCCGGTCCCGCACGCCCTGGTCAGGCCCGCGCCCCGCTCGAAGACCCTGAGACGGATCCGGTCCGGGCCCAGCACCCGCGCGAAGCCCACGTTCACCGCCTCCGGGAACAGAGGATGATGCTCGATCAGCGAACCCGAGGCCTTCACGAAGGCATCGTCGAAGTCCCGATCCGCGAAGAAGGTCACGTGCGGATTGCCCATTGAGACGGCCCCGGGCGTATGCAGCACCGGCTCGTCGATCGGGCCGATCTGAAGTTCGATGCCGCGGGTGTCCATCTCCTCGGCCAGGGGGATCTGGGTCCAGTCCAGACCCGGCTCGCCCATGTCGACCGAGACCCGCCGGTCACCGCCGGAGAAGGCCCGGGTCAGACCGCCCGCGGTCATGATCTCGGCGCTGTCCTGACCTGAAGCCTGCATCAGCAGCCAGCCCACGCACCGCAGGGCGTTGCCGCAGGTCTCGACCATCGATCCGTCCGCGTTCCAGACCCGCATGAAGGCCCGGCCGCCTTCGCCCGGCTCGATCGCGATCAGCTGGTCGCAGCCCTCGCCGGTCGCCCGGTCACAGATGGCCCGGACCTCGTCTTCGCTGGGCCGGAAGGGCTGGTCGCGCGCCTCCACCACGACGAAGTCGTTGCCAAGGCCGTTCATCTTGACGAAGGGGCGTCCCATGTTCGCGGATATAGGCCCTTGCGGTTGGACGCGCGAGACACCCGCGCTATCGGTGCCCCATGAGCAGTTCCGCGTCACCCCGGAAGACCGTCGCCGCATCGGCCCGAAAGCGCCGCCGCACGGATGAGGCGGCGACCATGCCGCCGGAGAAGGACGGCCTGAGGCTCAAGGCCCGGCTCCGCGCTCTCTACCACGGGTCGTCGCGGACAGCCGTGGAGTTCCGGATCACCGTTCTGGTCATCGACCTGCTGATCATCGGCTTCTTCATGGTCAGCCCGCTGCTGAAGGAACAGGGGGTCGTTTTTTACGCGATCGACTATGCCATCGCCGCTGTGCTGGCTCTCGATCTCGCCGCGCGGGCCTATGCCTATTCAGACATCAAGGACTGGCTGAAGCGGCCGATCGTCTGGGTCGACCTGTTCATCCTGGCCACCCTGCTGTTCCCGGCCTGGCTGTTCAACCTCGGCTTCCTGCGGGTGCTGCGGCTCTGGACCCTGATCCACTCCGACTTCTTCTGGCGCACCATCGGCCGCAAGTACGACGACACCCACACCGAAGAAGTGATCAAGGCGGTCCTCACCCTGGTGACCTTCGTCTTCGTGGCCACCGGCTTCGTCTAC
>CAMLNT010000111.1 GCA_946481425.1 uncultured Brevundimonas sp. | reverse complement strand
CGGGGTGACCGAAGAACCAGAACAGGTGCTGGAACATCACCGGGTCGCCGCCGCCAGCCGGGTTGAAGAAGCTGGTGCCGAAGTTGCGGTCCGTCAGCAGCATCGTGATGGCGCCCGCCAGAACCGGCAGCGACAGCAGCAGCAGGAAGACGGTGACCAGGATCGACCACACGAACAGCGGCATGCGGTGGAGCGTCATGCCCGGCGCGCGCATGTTGAAGATGGTGGTGATGAAGTTGATGGCGCCGAGGATCGACGAGGCGCCGGCCACGTGCAGCGAGAAGATCGCCAGGTCCATGGCCGGGCCGGTGTGACCCGTGGTCGAGAGCGGCGGATAGATCGTCCAGCCGCCGCCGAAACCGCGGCCCGGGCCGCCGTCGACGAACATCGACATGATCAGCAGAACCCAGGCGGCGACCAGCAGCCAGAACGAGATGTTGTTCATGCGCGGGAAGGCCATGTCCGGCGCGCCGATCATCAGCGGCACGAACCAGTTGCCGAAGCCGCCGATCATGGCCGGCATGACCATGAAGAAGATCATCACCAGGGCGTGGCCGGTGACCACCACGTTATAGGCGTGACGGGCGCGGCTGACGTCGGCGAGGTCGAACAGGCCGAACTGGGCCAGCATCGAACCCGGCGTGAAGACCTGCAGGCCCGGCGCCGCCAGTTCCCAGCGGATCAGGCCCGACAGCAGGCCGCCCACGATGCCCGCCATGATGGCGAACAGCAGGTACAGCGTGCCGATGTCCTTGTGGTTGGTGGACAGGAACCAGCGGGTGAAGAAGCCCGGCTTGTGGTCGTGATCGTGGTCGTCGTGACCGTGAGCGGTAGCGGCGGTGGCCATGGTCGTGTCGTGCCCCGGTCTTACTGGGCCGCCGGCGCGGACGCCGTCGGTTCGGTGGTGGTGGCGCCGTCGGCAGGCGCGGCGGCCTCGCCTTCGGCAGCGGCTTCGCCCTCGGCGGCGGCGGCCTGGGCGGCGGCCTGCTGGGCTGCGGCTTCGGCGGCGGCGGCCTCACGGGCCTGATCGGCCGCGAAGGTCATCGAGCCGCCACGGCTGGCGACCCACTGCTCGAACTCGGCCTGGGTCACGACGTTGATCTGCAGCGGCATGTAGGCGTGGTTCACGCCGCACAGCTCCGAGCACTGGCCGTAGTAGACGCCGGTGCGCTCGGCGCGGAACCAGGTCTCGTTGATCCGGCCGGGAACCGCATCGGTCTTCAGCCCGAAGGCCGGCAGCGCCACGGCGTGGATCACGTCGGCGCCGGTGACGATCAGACGAACGGTCTGGCCGACCGGAACCACCATCGGCTCGTCGGCAGCCAGCAGATAGGGCACGCCCTGAGCGCGGGCCTCGTCCTCGGGGAGGACGTTGGAGATGTATTCGGAGACGCCGTAGTCCGGATATTCGTAGCCCCAGTTCCACTGGTAGCCGGTGACCTTCACCGTCACGTCCGGATCCGGAATATCCGCGTAGTTGTAGAGCAGGCGGAACGAGAAGACCGCGATGAACGCCAGGATCAGCACCGGGACGACCGTCCAGATGATCTCGATCGTGGTGTTGTGGCTCCAGGTCGCCGGGGTCGGGTTCGCCTTCTTGTTGTAGCGGACCACGATCCAGATCAGCAGACCCAGCACGAACAGGGTGATCACCGTGATGATCGGCAGCAGGATCCAGTCATGGAACATGTGCGCCTCGTGCTTCAGCGGCGACGCCGCTTCCTGAAGCCCGACCCCACCCGGCGTCGGCTGTCCGACGACGCTGGCCCAGGCAGCGCCCGAGGCCGTCATCGCGCCGAAAAGCGTCGCCAGGCCGGCGATCCGCTTAGCGATCCCCATTCCAAAAATCCTCATGTCGTAACGGCCCGGAAGTCCAGAGATTCGCCCACGCGCCAATAACCACACGGGCGGCGGCGATATTGGGGGCCGACATACCGGCTCGGTTGACGCTTGCCAAGCGCCCCGCACGAGCCGTCACAGCCCAGATTACAAGTTTGTATATTGACAGCTACCTTGCGTCGCCAGATACCTTGCCATGACAGGGCTGTGTGAACGGAGGTCCGCCCATGCCGGAAGGCGTCGAGATACAACTGAAGAAGGGGGTGCTGGGCCTGTGCGTCCTGGCGCTTCTGTCCGCTCAGGACAACTATGCCTACGAGATCGCCAGCCGCTTGGCCGACGACATCGGCATGGGCGAGGGCACGATCTATCCGCTGATGCGCCGCATGCAGTCGGACGGCCTGGTCGAGACCTATCTGGTGGAGAGCCCCGCCGGCCCTTCGCGCAAATATTATCGCCTGACCGACGCCGGTCGCCGCGCCTACGACGCCCAGCGGGCGGAGTGGACCGGTTTCGCCCGCGCCGTCGACGGCATCCTGAACGCGCCCGCTCAAACTGGAGAGACCGCATGAACCGCGCCGAGTTCCTCACCCGGCTGCGGCGGGGCCTGAAAGGCCTGCCGCCGGAAACCGTCGACGAGATCGTGGCCGATCACGAGGCGCATTTCGTCGAGGCCGCCGCCAAGGGACGCAACGACCCCGAGATCGCCGCGGCCCTGGGCAATCCGGAGCGCCTGGCCCGCGAGGTCAAGGCCGAGGCCGGCCTCGCCCGCTGGGAAGCCGAAAAGACGCCGTCCAGCGCCATCGCGGCCCTGGTCGCCCTTCTGGGCCTCGGCGCCATCGACATCCTGATCCTGCTGCCGGTCCTGATGGGGGTGGTGTCCGCCCTGATCGCGGTGTTCGGCGCGGCGATCGCGGTCTTCTTCGCCGGCGGCGTGGTCTTCGTGGCGGGTCCGTTCGCGGGCGACATCCCGGGTGGTCCGGTCGTCGCCCTGCTCGCTGGCCTGGGCGTCATGGCGCTGGGCGTGACCATGGCGGCCATCACGGCCGTCCTGTCGGTCTGGCTGGTCAATGCGCTGGTCTGGTTCGGCCGCCTTCACTACCGGCTGCTCAAGCCGGCCCTGCAACAGTCCAACTCGGGAGAAGTCTGAGATGGTCCGCACCCTCCTCATCGTCGCCGCCGCCGGCTTCGTTCTCATGCTCATCTCGTTCGGGGGCGCGGCGGCCCTCGGCGGACCCGAACTGCTGCGGGGCGGCTGGACGCTCGATCTCGACAACTGGGATCGGGATGGCGATCACTCCGCGGTCGGCTGGTCGGGTCCCTCTGTCGAGCGCTCGCTGGAATGGTCGGGCTCTGACACCCTCACCATCGCCCTGCCCGCCGATGTCACCTTCACCCAGGGGCCGGAGGCCTCCGTGGTTATCCGGGGTCCGCAGGAAGCCGTCGAGCGCGTCACCCTCGTCGACGGTCGCCTGGCCTTCTCCGACGGAGACGACGGCGACAACCGCATCCACATCCTGGGACGCAGCGAAGGCCTGTCCGTCACCATCACCGCCCCCGACGTCAGCCGCTTCGTGCTGGAGGGCTTCGGCGACCTGGAGCTGAACGGTATCGACCGCGAACGCCTCGAGCTCGTCGTCTCCGGCGCCGGCAGCATCGAGGCCGTCGGTCAGACCCAGGCGCTCAACCTGATCGTCGAGGGCGCCGGCGACGTCGACCTTGAGGGCCTGGTCGCCCAGAACGCCGAGATCCGCATCGCCGGAGCCGGCGAGGCCGACGTCAACGCCGTCCAGTCCGCCAATGTGGTGGTCGAGGGCGTCGGCGACGTGAACTTTGTCGGCCGCCCGGCCCGCCTGACCCAGGACGTGCAGGGCGTCGGCTCGGTCAGCGTTTCGGACTGACACGACGGATGACGGAGACGGTCCGAGCGCCTACTTAGGGTTCATGACCGTCTCCATCTCCCCGCCCCCCATCCTCGAAACCGCCGGGGTCGAACCCGACCAGGCCCTCGAAGTCCTCAAGGACGCGCTGCAGGGGGCCGATGACGGCGAACTGTTTCTGGAGCGGTCCGAATCGGAATCGCTCCTTTTTGACGACGGCCGCCTGAAATCGGCGGCCTATGACGCCGGTGAAGGCTTCGGCCTTCGGGTCGTCTCGGAAGAGACCGCCGGCTACGCCCATTCCAACGAAATCACGGTCGAGGCCCTGAAGCGCGCCTCCGATGCCGCGTCGCTGGCCAAGCAGGGCCGGTCCGGATCGGCCGCCGTCGGCCCGCGCGCGACCAACCAGAAGCTCTATGACGAAGTCGATCCGCTCGCCTCGCCCGCCTTCTCCGACAAGATCGCGCTGCTGCAGGAAATCGACGCCTACGCCCGGTCGCAGGACCCGCGCGTCGTGCAGGTCTCGGCCTCCATCGCCGGCGAGCGCCGGGCCATCGAGATCCTGCGCGCCGACGGCGCCCGCCTGAGGGACGTCCGCCCGCTCGTTCGCCTGAACGTGTCCGTCACGGTCGAGAAGGACGGCCGCCGCGAGAGCGCCTCGCAGGGCGCCGGAGGCCGCGCCGGGTTCGAGACCTGGATCGCGCCGGACCGCTGGCAGGGACAGATCGACGAGGCCATCCGCATGGCCCTGGTCAATCTCGACGCCATCGACTGCCCGGCGGGCGAGATGGATGTGGTGCTGGGCGCCGGCTGGCCGGGCGTGCTGCTGCACGAGGCGGTCGGCCACGGCTTCGAGGGCGACTTCCACCGGAAGGGCTCCTCGGTCTTCTCCGGCAAGATGGGCCAGCGGGTCGCCGCCCCCGGCGTCACGGTCGTGGACGACGGCTCGATCGCGGGCCGCCGCGGCTCGCTCTCCATCGACGACGAGGGCACCCCGACCCAGCGCAACGTCCTGATCGAGGACGGCATCATGGTCGGCATGATGCACGACCGGATGAGCGCGCGCCTGATGGGCCTTCAGCCGACCGGTAACGGCCGGCGTCAGTCCTTCGCCCACATCCCCATGCCGCGCATGACCAATACCTTCATGGAAGGCGGTTCCGACAAGCTGGCCGACATGATCTCTTCGACGAAGCGCGGCCTGTATGCGGTCAACTTCGGCGGCGGCCAGGTGGACATCACCAACGGCAAGTTCGTCTTCCAGTGCACCGAGGCCTATCTGATCGAGGACGGCAACGTGACGGCGCCGGTGAAGGGCGCGACCCTGATCGGCGATGGTCCCTCGGCCCTGACCCGCATCAGCATGATCGGCGACGACTTCGCCTTCGACCCCGGCGTCGGGGTCTGTGGCAAGGCGGGTCAGGGCGTCCCGGTCGGCATCGGCCAGCCTTCGCTGAAAATCGGCGGCCTGACCGTCGGCGGAACCGCGGTCTGACCGCCCCATTTCCGCCGCGAGGATTTCGCGCGCGTAACCTTCTGTCCGAGATTTAATCTACCTTTCAGGCATTTAACTGGAAGGCAGAGGACCGGCGGGCGATCACTCTCCCGACAAGGGAGTTCATTTCATGCGCACGCATTACTGGCTGGCGGCCTCGGCCCTGGCCCTGTCCATCGCCTCGCCCGCCTTCGCCCAGGAAGCCGAAGACGCCGCCGCCGCGGCAGCCGCGGCCTCGGCCGTCGCGACCCAGCCCTATGAAGGCGAGAACGGCATCCTGGTCTATCCGCCGGCCTTCTTCGCCGACGCCCGGCCGGCCAATGCGCTGGATATGGTGGTGCGCATCCCCGGCTTTTCGATCAACCAGAACAACTCCGTTCGCGGCTTCTCGGGCGCGGTCGGCAATGTGCTGTTCGACGGCTCGCGCCCGGCCTCCAAGGACGACAGCCTGTCGGGCCTGCTCCAGCGCATCCCGGCCGATCAGATCGAGCGCATCGAGCTGATCCGCGGCGGCGCGCCCGGCGTGGACATGCAGGGCTATTCCACCGTCATCAACGTGATCCGCCGCCAGACCGACAGCCGCCAGGTCACCGCCTACGCGGGCGCCTTCATCTTCGACGATGGCCGCTACATACCAAATTTCGGAATCGAATTGTCCGGGACCTCCGGCCAGCGTCAGTATTCCTTCGCCCTGAATACCTCGACCTCCCTCAGCGACTCGGTCGGCTCAGGCATCCTGCGCCGGTATTCGCCGACCGGGACCCTGTTGTTCGAGGACCGCATCGAAAGCGAGTCCGACGGCGACGGCCTGGGGGCGCGAGGGCGCTGGCAACAGCCGCTGTTCGGCGGCGAGATCGAGCTCACCGGCAACATCGGCTACTACGATTTCAAGTTCGAGCAGAACCAGTACGGCGCCGCCGGCGACCGCTTCCTGACCGACTCGGCTGACGGCGTGCAGGGCGAGGCTGGCCTGCGCTACAGCCGCCCGTTCAGCGAACGTCTGCGCGGCGAGGGCCGCTTCATCCAGCGTCTGCGGCAACAGACCGGCGCCCAGAGCTTCATCAGCCCGACGGTCGATCAGGTGTTCGACTACGACAACACCTCCGGCGAGACGATCGCCCGCGGCTCGATCACCTTCGAACAGTCCGAGGACCTGACCTTCGAGACCGGCGCGGAGGGCGCGTTCAACTTCCTGGACGCCCAGCAGGGCCTGACGGTCGGCGGCGCGCCCGTGCCGCTCCCCTCGGACAGCGTGCGCGTCGAGGAGCTGCGAGGCGAGATCTTCGGCCAGACCACCTGGCGTCCGAGCGAGGACCTGACGCTCGAGGGCGGGCTGCGTGTCGAGCGCTCCACCATCAGCCAGTCGGGCGGCTCGGACACCGAGGAGACCTTTACCTTCCTCAAGCCGCGCGCCGTCCTGACCTGGACGCCGACCGAGCGCGACCAGCTGCGCCTGCGCTTCGAGCGTGAGGTCGGCCAGCTGAACTTCGGCGACTTCGCCGCGTCCGCAGAACTCGGCAACAGCGTGGTCCTGGCCGGCAACGCCGACCTGAGCCCGCAGTCCGCCTGGGTGCTCGAGGCCGCCTGGGAACGCCGCTTCTGGGAGGAAGGCGTCATCACCGCCACCGTCACCCACGAGCGGCTGTCGGACGTCATCGATGTGATTCCCGTGACCGACGGCGTGGACGTCTTCTCGGCGCCCGGCAACATCGGCGACGGCACGGCGTCCGGCTTCAGCCTCGAGGCCACCATTCCGACCGACCGCTTCGGCATAACCGGCGGCCAGCTGACCACAGCCTGGCGCTGGCGCGTCAGCGAGGTGACCGACCCGACCACCGGCGAGGAGCGCCGCATCTCGGGCCAGCGTCCGGAGGAGTTCTTCACCCGGTTCACCCAGGACATCGACAGCTGGCGCACGACCTGGGGCGTGGAATACCAGCCCTGGGGCGAGGACACGGTCTACCGCATCGACCAGGTCTCGCACTTCCGCTTCCGCGACTACGCCTCGGCCTGGGTGGAGTACAAGCCGACCGACGACTGGACCCTGCGCGCCCAGGCCTGGATGCTCGGCAGCTACGACCAGACCCGCACCGTCTTCTCCGGCCCGCGCGACACCGACCCGGTCGCCTACACCGAAATCCGCTCCATGGAGCC
>CAMLNT010000110.1 GCA_946481425.1 uncultured Brevundimonas sp. | reverse complement strand
GGCTGGCCCTTGGCGACCGTGTCGCCAGGCCTGGCCTGAACGGCGACGACCTTGCCGGGCATGGGCGCGCGCAGCGAGCCATCGGAGGCCGAACCGGCGCCCGCGCCGGAACCGGCGAAGTTGGGCTCGGCGAAGGCGAAGGCGTCCCCGTCGACGAAGACGATGCGCTTTCCGTCGCGCTGCAGCAGGGTCACAGCTTCGTCGCCGACACGCATCTGATCAGCGCCGAGTTCTGACACTGGACGGCGGACCTCGCCCATTTCGAGCACCAGGCCGGTATCAAGCGGATGGGCGGCCGGAACGCCGGGAGACAGGCGGGCGGCGTGGACGCCGCGGGCGTCCTCCAGCCGGATTTCGGCGCGCGGGCCGGCGTTCAGGCGGAAGCCGTAGAGGCCGTCGGGGCGACCGTCCCACGGGGACGCGGGATCGAGCGCGTCGCGGCCAGGGCCATGGGCCCAGGCCTGGTCGAGGGCGGCGGCGCCGAGGGCGGCGGAGGCGGCGAGGCCCGCGTTGTCCGGCTCGACCAGTTCGCCCTCGCGGCCCGCGATAAAGCCCGTATCCACGTCGCCGTCGACGAAGTCGGGGTGGTCCAGACAACGGACGAGGAAGCCTGCGTTGGTCTTGACCGGCCAGACCTCGACCTGAGAGCAGGCGTCGGCCAGTCCCGCTGCGGCGCTCTCGCGGTCCTCGGCGTGGACGATCAGCTTGGCGATCATCGGGTCGTAGAACTGGCTGACCTCACCCCCTTCCTCGACACCCGTCTCGACGCGAACGCCGTCGTCCTCGGGCAAGATGAAGTGGTCCAGCGGTCCGATCGAGGGCAGGAAGCCGCCGGCCGGGTCCTCGGCATAGAGGCGGGCCTCCATGGCCCAGCCGTCGAGCTCGATCTCGTCCTGCTTGAGCGGCAGGGGCTCGCCCGCAGCGACGCGGAACTGCCATTCGACAAGGTCCTGGCCGGTGACGGCCTCGGTGACGGGGTGCTCGACCTGGAGACGGGTGTTCATCTCCATGAACCAGATGCGGTCGCCCTTGAGGCCCTCTGAGGCGTCGGCGATGAACTCGACGGTGCCGGCGCCGACGTAGTCGACGGCTTTCGCAGCCTTCACCGCCGCGTCGGTTACGGCCTTGCGGGTGGCCTCGTCCATGCCGGGGGCGGGAGCCTCCTCGATCACCTTCTGGTGGCGACGCTGGAGGGAGCAGTCGCGCTCGTACAGGTGGACGACGTTGCCGTGAGTGTCGCCGAACACCTGCACCTCGATGTGGCGCGGGCGGGTGACGTATTTCTCGATGAGGACGCGGTCGTCGCCAAAGGCGGCCTTGGACTCGCGCTGGGCCGAGGCGAGGGCGGAGGCGAACTCTGAGGCGCTCTCGACCTTCTTCATGCCCTTGCCGCCGCCGCCGGCGACGGCCTTGATCAGGACCGGATAGCCCGTGCGGTCGGCGGCGGCCTGGAGGGTCTCGAGCGACTGGTCTTCGCCCAGATAGCCGGGGGTGACCGGCACGCCTGCTTTGTCCATCAGGTCCTTGGCCGCGTCCTTCAGGCCCATGGCTCGGATCGAGGACGGCTTCGGCCCGATCCAGATCAGCCCGGCGGCCACGACGGCCTCGGCGAACTCAGCGTTTTCGGACAGAAAGCCATAGCCGGGGTGGATGGCCTCGGCGCCCGTGTCCTTGGCGGCCTGGAGCACCTTTTCGGCCACCAGATAGCTTTCGCGGGCCGGGGCGGGGCCGATCAGGACGGCCTTGTCGGCCATCTTCACGTGGGGCGCGTTCGCGTCGGCCTCGGAATAGACGGCGACGGTCTCGATCCCCATCCGCTGGGCGGTGCGGAACACACGACAGGCGATTTCGCCACGATTGGCGACCAGGACGGATCTGAACATGGGGCGGGTATAGAGGGACGCGGGATGGGGGACTAGGGACTAGCGCTGTGCTAGTCGGATGCGATGCCGCGCCCATTGCCGACCGACGCCGAAGCCCGCGCCATTCTGGCGGCCAAGAAGACGCGGCCGATCTATCGCCCGGCTCCGCGCGCAGCCAAGTCGCTCGCGCCCCTGATCAAGAAGCTGGACGCCCAATTCGGGCAGGGGACCAGCGCGCTGGACAGCCGCTGGCCCGAGATCGTCGGCGAACAGCTGGCCAAGGTTTCCGAGCCGGTGAAGCTCTCGAAGGGACGGCCCGGATCGGGCGCCTCGCTGGAACTCCGCGTCGTCGGCCCGGCCGCCGCCTTCGTCCAGCACCAGTCCGCCGAGATCATCGGCCGGGTGAACCTGTTCCTGGGCGAGGGCGCGGTCGAGAAGCTGAGGATTTCACAGGGGCCGATCAAGCCACGCGCGGCGAAGGTTCAGGCCTCGCGCCGGCCGCCGGAAAAGCCGCTCGACGCCGCCCGGGACGAGGCGCTGGCGCAGTCGGTGGAGGCCGCGCCGGCCGACGGGCTGAAGAAGGCCCTGATGCGCCTGGGCCGCGCGGCGTTGAAGTCTGGGGATTGATCAGGCCCTGCGCGTTGACAAACCTTCGCCTCACCTGTTCTCCACAAGGCTGAATATCCGGGGTCCGTGCGCAGGAATCGCGCGACAAGGGCCCGTTTGAGGTTCTCGGAGGGTTTTCATGTTCAAGCTCGATCGCCGCACGGCCCTGACGGCCGGCGTCCTGACTGTCGCGGGCCTCGGCCTCGGCGCCTGCGAAAACGGCGGTGGCGGCGGCGCGTCCGTCGAGGGCGAGATGAGCATGGGCTCGGCCGATGCGCCGGTGACGGTCGTGGAATACGCCTCGGTCACCTGTCCGCATTGCGCAGACTGGAGCCGCGACGTCGGCCCGGCCTTCAAGGCCCGCTACGTCGACACCGGCCTGGTCCGTTTCGTGTTCCGTGAACTGCCGACGGCGCCGGGTCCGGTGGCCATCGCAGGCTTCCTGACCGCGCGCTGCGCCGGCGAAGACCAGTACTTCCCGATGATCGAGGCCATGATGCGCAACCAGCAGGCGCTCTACGCCAATCCGCGCCAGGCCCTGCTCGACATCGCCCGCACCGCCGGCATGAGTGAGCAGGAGTTCGACGCCTGCGTCAGCGACGAGGCCGCCCTCGACGCCATGCAGACCCGCATCGAGGAAGCCACCGCCCGCGGCGTGCCCGGCACCCCGGCCTTCTACGTCAATGACGAGCTGATCGGCTCGGGCACGGTCCCGCTGGCCGACCTGGCGGCGGCCATCGATCCGCTTCTGGGCGACCGCGCGCCGCCCCCGCTGGCTGCGGCTCCGGCCGAGGGCGCCGCTCCGGCCGAGGCGACCCCGCCGGCCGCTCCGGCCTCCGCCGAGGGCTGAAGACCATGATCCGGCGCGCGCTTCTCGCCCTTCTGGCCGTGGCCTGGCTCCCGCTCGCGGGGGCTTCGGCCGCCCAGAGCCGTGACGTCCAGCCGGGCGACATGACGCTCGGCCGGGCTGATGCGCCGGTGACGGTGGTGGAATACGCCTCGGTGACCTGCGGTCACTGCGCCAACTGGCACACGACTGTCTATCCGGAGTTCAAGCGCCGCTTCATCGACACGGGCCGGGTCCGGTTCGTATTCCGCGAACTGCCGACCCAGCCGGAGGCCCTGGCCATCGGCGGCTTCACCCTGGCGCGCTGCGCTCCGGCCAACCGCTATTTCGACGTCATCAGCGACCTGATGAGCGAACAGCGCGAGATTTTCGCCGATCCGTGGAACCGGCTGGTGGCCATCGGCGGCCGTCACGGCGTCAGCGAAGCCCAGTTCCAGGCCTGCCTGAACGATACGGCGGCGATGGACGCCCTGAACGCCCGCGTCGACGCGGCCCTGGCGCGCGGCGTGCGCGGCACCCCGACCTTCTACGTCAACGGTCAGCAGGCCGCGGTCGGGGACGCCTCGATCGCCGTCCTGGAAGCGGCGATCGTCGCGGCGGAGCGCTAACCGCCCTTGGAATTCCAGCGCCTTCGCATCGTCGGGTTCAAGTCGTTCGTCGATCCGGTCGAGTTCCGGATCGAGCCCGGCCTGACGGGCGTGGTCGGGCCGAACGGCTGCGGCAAGTCGAATGTGCTGGAAAGCCTGCGCTGGGTCATGGGCGCCAACTCGGCCAAGGCCATGCGCGCCTCGGGCATGGACGAGGTGATCTTCGCGGGCTCCGCCGATCGTCCGGCGCGTAACCACGCCGAGGTGACGCTCACCATCGACAACACCGCGCGCCGCGCGCCGCAGCCCTTCACCGACGCGCCCTCGCTGGAGGTCTCGCGCCGTATCGATCGCGGGGCGGGCTCGACCTACAAGGTCAATGGCAAGGAAGTCCGGGCGCGGGACGTCCAGCTGCTGTTCGCCGACGCCTCGACGGGGGCCAATTCTCCGGCGCTCGTGCGTCAGGGCCAGATTTCCGAACTGATCGCGGCCAAGCCGCAGAACCGCAGGCGCATCCTCGAGGAGGCCGGCGGCGTCTCGGGCCTGCACACCCGGCGGCACGAGGCCGAACTGCGCCTGCGCGCGGCCGAGACCAACCTGTCGCGGCTGGACGACATCTCGGGCGAACTGGAGACCCAGCTGAACCGCCTGAAGCGCGAGGCGCGCCAGGCCGAGAAGTACAAAAAGGTCGCCGCCGAGATCCGGGCCCTGCAGTCGGCGCTGCTCTATGCGCGCTGGACCGACGCACGGGCCGCTCTCCAGGCCGCCAACGAGGCGCTGGCGGAGGCCGACCGGGCCGTCGAGGATGCCGCGCGAGCCTCGGCCCGGGCCCAGACGGCGGCGCTGGCCGCCGCCGAAAAGCTCAAGCCCGCGCGCGAGGAAGACGCCGTCGCCGCCGCGCTGCTGCACCGGATGACGGTCGAGCGCGACCGGCTGGACATGCTGGATCAGGCCGCCCGCGAAACGGTCGAACGCCTGGGCGACGACATCCGCCGGATCGTCGCCGATCGCGAACGCGAGACGGAAATGCAGGAGGACGCGGCCGGTCAGGTCGCCCGCCTGTCCGAAGAGCTTGAGTTGCTGAAAGCCGAGGCCGCGGGCGCGCCACAACGCGGCCCGGAATTGCAGGCCGCCGTCGAGACCGCCGAGGCCGCGCGCGTCGCCGCTGACGCCGAGGTCGAGCGCCTCGCCGGGGCCGTGGCCTCGATCGAGGCGCGGCTGAACGCCGAGGCGCAGCGCCGCCGCGACGTCACCGACCGCCGGACCCGCGCCGAAAGCGCCGTCGCTTCCGCCCGCGCCGAGCGCGAGGCCGTGGGACCGCTGGAGACGCCCGAGATCGCCCAGGCCCGCGCGGCGCTGGACGCCGCCGTAGCCGCGCTTCAGGGCGCCCGCGCCGAGGTCGAGGCTGCGGACACCGCCCGCACGGAAGCGCAGGCCGCCGAAGGCCAGGCTCGTCAGGCGGCTCGGCAGGTCGAAGACAAGCTCAACCGCCTCACCGCCGAAGCACGCGGTCTGGCCCAGCTGCTCGCCAAGGCCCATCAGGCACAGGCCGCCGCGCTGGAATCGACCCAGGCCGAGAAGGGCTTCGAGGCCGCACTGGCCGCCGCGCTCGGCGACGATCTGGATGCGGCGCTCGATCCGGCCGCCGCCTCGCACTGGGCGGGCGCCGATGCGCCGGCGCCGTCGTGGCCCGCGGGCGTAGAGCCTCTCGCCAGCCATATCGACGCGCCGGCGGCGCTGGGCGCGCGCCTGAGCTGGTGCGGGCTGGTGAACCGTCAGGACGGCGACCGGCTGGCGAAGTCCCTGCCGGTCGGAGCGCGGCTGGTCTCGCGCGAGGGCGATCTGTGGCGCTGGGACGGCTTTGTCTCGCGCGCCGAGGCCCCCAAGCCGGCGGCGATCCGCATGGAACAGAGGAACCGCCTGTCCGAGCTGGAAGACGAGATCGAGGCTCTGAAGCCCCGGGTCTCCGAGGCGCAGGCCGCCCTGACGAGCGCCGCCGACGCCGTGAAGGCCGCCGACCAGGCCCTGCGCGACGCCCGCCAGAAGCCCGCCGAGGCCGAGCGCGGTGTGGTCGCGGCCCGCAACGCCCACGACGCCCTGTCGCGAGCCCAGGCCCAGCGTGAAGCCCGCGCTCAGGCGCTGGACGAACAGCTGGTGCGGCTTGAGGCTGAACTTACCGCCGCCCGCGAAGCCGAGGAGGCGACCCCGGAAGGCCAGGGCGGCTCGACCGCGCTGGATGGCCTGAAGGCCGAGCTGGACGCCGCCCGCGCCCAGGCCGACGAGGCCCGATCGGCCGCTGCCGCCGCCCGCCTGGAGCGTGACGCCGACGTTCGCGAGCGCGACAGCCGCGCCCGCCGTCTGGAAAGCGTCGAGCGTGATCTGCAGGGCTGGAGCAACCGGTCCTCGGCCGCGACCCAGCGTCTGGCCCAGCTCGACAAGGACGAGGCCAAGGCTCGCGCCGACCTGACCCGCGCCGAAGAGGCGCCGGCCGACCTCGCCCGCCGCCGCGAGGCTCTCGTCGATCAGTTCGCCCAGGCCGAGGCCCGCCGTTCGGCCTCCGCCGATGCCCTGGCCGAAGCCGAAGGCCTGGCCGAAGCCGCCGACCGCGAGAGCCGCGCTGCGGAGCGCGCCGTGTCGGAAGCCCGTGAGGCGAGGGCGGGACTGTCTGCGCACGCCGAGGCGGCCCAGATCCGCCTGAACGACACTGACCAGCAGGTGCGCGAAGCCGCCCTGATGAGCCCGGAAGAGCTCGGCCAGAAGCTGAAGGACGACGCCATCGCCCTGCCGTCGGATGCGGCCGGGGCCGAGACCTTGCTGTTCGGACTGGAGCGCGAGCGCGAGGCGTTGGGCGCGGTCAACCTGCGCGCCGACGAGGAAGCGACCGAGACGGGCGAACGCCTGCAGGCCATGAAGCTGGAGCGCTCGGACCTGACCGGCGCCATCGCCAAGCTTCGCGACGGCATCGACGAACTTAACGCCGAGGGCCGCGAACGCCTCCTGGGCGCCTTTGACACGATCAACGGACAGTTCCAGACCCTGTTCACCGCCCTGTTCGGCGGCGGTCAGGCGGAGCTCAAGCTGGTCGAGAGCGACGATCCGCTGGAAGCCGGTCTGGAAATCTACGCCTGCCCGCCCGGCAAGCGCCTGTCGACCATGAGCCTGATGTCGGGGGGCGAGCAGGCCCTGACGGCCACGGCCCTGATCTTCGCCGTCTTCCTGGCCAATCCGGCCCCGGTCTGCGTGCTCGACGAGGTCGACGCGCCGCTCGACGACGCCAACGTCGACCGCTTTTGCCGCCTGCTGATCGAGATGCGCGGCCGCACCGACACGCGCTTCGTCGTCATCACCCACAACCCGGTGACCATGAGCCGGATGGACCGCCTGTTCGGCGTCACCATGCCCGAGCGGGGGGTGAGCCAGCTGGTGAGCGTCGACCTGACCCAGGCCGAGAAGTTGGTGGCGTAGGTTCGCATGGTGCCGCTCGCGGAATGTCTGCCTGAGAATGGGTCGGACGTT
>CAMLNT010000109.1 GCA_946481425.1 uncultured Brevundimonas sp. | reverse complement strand
CGGGAAAACAGACCGCGGCGGAGCGACGTCTTCAGGTCGAAACGCACACTACCCCATACGGTCACCGGACCCGAAGTCCGGCGCTCCGCCTGCCCTCCCAACCTCGCAGCATTAGCGCGAGGCAGCCTAATCCTGCCCGTCACCCCGGACGAGCCCCTCGGGGCGAAGATCCGGGGCCTAAATGCAGCCGGCGCCACCGAGCTTGGGTCCCGGCTCTCCGCTGCGCTCCGGCCGGGATGACGTCAAACACAGGAACCCCCATGCACCCCCGAGACACCCCCGGCATCGACAACACTCTCGGCCAACAGCTCAACCGCCGGCTCGCCGAGGCCGAAATCCGCCACACCCTCGCCATGCGCTTCAAGCGCCTCTACGACCTCAATCTCGAGGCGATCTGCGTCGTAGGCGACGTCTGCAACAGGCCCCACTGGGAGGCCCTGACCCTCGAGGCCGAACCTCTGGACGTGGTGGACCCCATCCAGGTCCTGGAGCGGCTCGATCCGGCTGATGATTCAGAGTGACCCGCTGCGCGTTGCCCGACTCCGCCCCAGCCGCTAACAGGTTCGGCTCCTCCCACACGGCTCGACCACCATGCACGACATCAAGGCCATCCGCGAAAACCCCGACGCCTATATCGCCGGCTGGTCGTCGCGCGGCGTCGATGACGCCGACCAGGTCGTGGCCGAAATCCTGGCGCTCGACCGCGACCTGCGCGCGGCCCAGACCACTGGCCAGGAGGCGCTCGCCCAACGCAACGCCGCCTCCAAGGCCATCGGCGCCGCCATGGGCCGCAAGGACATGGCCGAGGCCGACCGCCTCAAGGCCGAGGTCGAAACCCTGAAAGGCGCGATCGCCGCCGCCGAAGCCGCCGAGGCCGAGAAGGGCGGGGCGCTCCGCGACCTGCTGGCCGGCCTCAAGAACCTGGCCGCCGACGATGTGCCGGACGGTGAGGACGAGGCCGGTAACGTCCAGGTCGGCGACGCCTTCGCCTCCCCCCGCGCCGGGGCCCCCTCGACCGCCCTCTCCAACAGTGCCAAGGACCACGCCGACCTCGGCGAGGCGCTCGGCCTGATCGACTTCGAAGCCGCCGCAAAAATGTCCGGCGCCCGCTTCGCCGTGCTCAAGGGCGGCATCGCCCGTCTCGAACGCGCCATCGGCCAGTTCATGCTCGACATGCAGACCGGCCAGCACGCCTATCTGGAGGTGGCGCCGCCGCTGATGGTGCGGGACGACGCGATGTTCGGGACCGGGCAGTTGCCGAAGTTCGCTGAAGACCTGTTCCACACCGGGGAGCATTGGCTCATCCCTACCGCCGAAGTCTCGCTCACCAACCTGGTCCGCGAGACCATCCTCTCCGAGGACGAACTCGCCACCCCGATGCGCCTCACGGCCCTCACGCCCTGCTTCCGGGCCGAGGCCGGCTCGGCCGGGCGCGATACGCGCGGCCTGATCCGCCAGCACCAGTTCTCCAAGGTCGAGCTGGTCTCCATCACCCGGCCCGAGGACTCCAACGCCGAACACGAGCGCATGACCGAATGCGCCGAGGCTGTCCTCAAGGCGCTGGAACTGCCCTTCCGCCGCATGCTGCTCTGCAAGGGCGACATGGGCTTCTCGGCCCGGAAGACCTACGACCTCGAGGTCTGGCTCCCCAGCCAGAAGACCTACCGTGAGATCAGCTCCTGCTCGAACTGCGGCGACTTCCAGGCCCGCCGCATGGACGCCCGCTTCAAGCGCGCCGGCGAGAAGAAGACCGAGTTCGTCCACACCTTGAACGGCTCCGGCCTCGCCGTCGGCCGCACGCTCGTCGCCGTCATGGAGAACTACCAGCAGGACGACGGCACGATCGCCGTTCCGGCGGTCCTCCAGCCGTATATGGGCGGCGCGACGGTGGTCGGATGAGGATCCTCCTCACCAACGACGACGGGATCGAGGCCGAGGGTCTTGCCTCCCTCGAACGCATCGCGCTCGCCCTGTCCGACGATGTCTGGACCTGTGCGCCCGCGGTCGAACAATCCGGCAAGGGCAGGGGCCTGACCCTCACCGAGCCGCTGCGTGTCCACCGCCACGGCGACAAGCGCTTCTCCGTCACCGGCACCCCCACCGACTGCGTGATCCTGGCGGTCAACGACCTGATGCCGGAGCGTCCGGACCTGGTGCTGTCCGGCGTCAACCGCGGTCACAACATCGGCGAGGACGTCTCCTATTCGGGCACGGTCGCCGGCGCCCTCCAGGGCATGGCCATGGGCATCCGCTCCATCGCGCTCAGCCAGTCGCTTGAACGCTTCCACGACGAGGTCGTCGCCCGCTACGAGACCGCCGAGGCCTTCGCCCCGGCGATCATCCAGCGCCTGCTCGACGTCCGCTGGGGCGACGGCGTGATCATGAACCTCAACTTCCCGAACCTGCCCCCCGAGCTGGTCAAGGAGGTCGAGGTCACCTCGCAGGGCTTCCGCGACGTCGCCGAGATGCACGCCACGCGCCGCACCGACCTCAGAGGCCGGGACTACTACTGGATGGGTTTCCGCGCCGGCGAACAGAGCCCGCTGGAAGGCACCGACCTGCGCGCCATCGCCGACGGCAAGATCTCGGTCAGCCCGCTCCACATCGACCTGACCCACCACAAGACCATTCACGAGCTGAAGGGCATCCTCGGCGGCGTGCCGCCGCGCCTCAAGGAATGACCGACGATCGCGCCGCCCGTCTGATCCTCGGCCTGCGCCGCCAGGGCGTCACGGAAACGCGCGTGCTCGAGGCGATGGAGGCGATCGACCGCGCCGCCTTCGTACACCCCCAGTTCCTGGAGCAGGCCTGGGAGGACGCCGCCCTGCCGATCGAGCGGGGCCAGACGATCAGCCAGCCCTTCGTCGTTGGCCTGATGACCCAGGCGCTCGACGTCCAGCCGCGCCACCGGGTGCTCGAGATCGGAACGGGCTCAGGCTACCAGGCCGCGATCCTCTCTAAGCTCGCCCGCTTCGTCTATTCGGTCGAGCGTTACCGCCCACTGCTCTCGGAGGCCGAGGCGCGGTTCAAGGCGCTCCAGCTCGACAACATCATCACGCGGCACGGAGACGGGTCCAAGGGATGGCCCGAGCAGGCCCCCTTCGACCGCATCATCGTCACAGCGGCCGCGCCGCATGAGCCGCACAATCTCATCGCCCAACTCAAGCCGGGCGGCGTGATGGTCGCCCCGGTCGGCAAGGCCGGGTCCCAGTATCTCCACCGCTATGTCGCCGAGGAGGGAGGAACCTTCCGTCGCGAAAGCCTCATCGAGGTTCGCTTCGTGCCCCTGATCGAGGGCGTCGCCAAAGAGGGCTAGGTGATGTGCTTGGGCGAGGCCGGGTCGGAGGCCGGGAAGCTTTCCTCGACCGCCTCGTCGACCAGAGCCTCCTGGCGATCCTCGGCCTGCTTCTCGCGGGCCTTGAGCTGGTCCGGCTTTTCGCCCGGCTTCAACGGTTCGGTCCGCTTCGCGGCCGGTCCTTCAGTGGTCTTGTCGGTCATGGTTCAGTCCTCGTCTGAATAGCCCAGCGCCTCGACGTCGTCGTCGCTCAGCGGCGCGCGGCTCTCGAAATGGGCGGCGGAACCCTGGGCTCCGCGCAGGTTGTCGACGTCGCCGACGAACACGAGGCCGGATTCATCGTCGCCGTCCTCGCCGACGCCGTCTCGGGCGTCGAGATCCGTCACATCGTCCAGGTCGCTCTCGTCATAGCCATCGGTCCGGACCCGTTCGATCTCTTCGTCCAGGTCCTCATCCTCCAACGCCAGAAACTCCTCGTCCGCGTCCTCTTCGTCCTCGTCCCCGTCGGCTCGCGTAAGATCGAGCAGGTCGGGATTCTCTTCGAAGGTTCGAAACTTGTACGTCTCCGTGTCGTCCAGATTGTCCTCGTCGAACGCTTCTGCGGTGTCCTGCGGATCGATGTCGCTGTTGGGGTCAGCCATGACGCACCTCCTGTCCGCTGGAAACGCAGGGCCGGGGAGGGCTGTTCCCGTCGCGATCATGGTTAAGTCGCCGCTAACCATAATCGGCCAGACAGGACACTCAGGATTAACCGCCCGTCCGTATGACGGGACCGTGGAGGGCTGAATGCCGCTCAAGTTGAGTTTGAAACCGGGGGAGCGCTTCGTGCTGAACGGAGCCGTGGTCCAGAACGGCGACAAGCGCGGCGTCCTCATCCTCCAGAACAAGGCCTCCGTTCTTCGCGAGAAGGACATCATGCAGCCCGAGGACGTCACCTCGCCGGCGCGCCGGATCTATTTCCCGGTCATGATGATGTACCTGGACGAGAGCTCGGCCGAGAAATTCTATGACGAGTTCGCCACCCGCCTGACGGAATTCATGGGGGTCATCAAAAACCCCGCCGTGCTGGCCGACTGCGTGGCGGCGTCCAAGCACGTCATGGCGCGCGAATACTACAAGGGCCTCCTCGCGGCCCGGAAGCTCATCGAGTACGAAGACGAAAGGTTGGGGCATGGGGCTGCAGGCCTACCAGCAGACCGCCCAGCGGACTGAGAGCCCGCGCGCGCTCGAGTACCGCCTGTTCGGGCAGGTCACCCGCGCCCTGATGGCCGCCTCGGAGTCCGATCCCAAGGACTTCGCGACGCGCATCGACGCGCTCGGCTGGAACCGCCAGCTGTGGGTGACCCTCGCCACGACCTGCACGGACCCCGACAATGGCCTGCCGGCACAGGTGCGCGCCAACATCATCTCGCTCAGCCTTTTCGTGTCGCGCCACACCTCCCTGGTGATGAAGGGCGACGAGGATTTCGAGACCCTCATCGACCTCAACCGGATGATGATGCAGGGCCTGGCAGCGGGCGCCGGGATCGAGCCCGACGCGGCCTGACCGGTCATTCCGACTCGGCAATTCATGCCTCGTTAGGAACTTCTTTCCGCCTGTGTGGCCGACGTTGGGCGTGGAAAGCTACATGAAATCAATGTTATAGCAAGTTGGCTGGGCGCAGATGGCGCTGGCCCCGCCCTTGCTCCCTGTCGCTGCGAGCAAAACGCTCCCTTCGCCAAAACGGCGTTGGACATGTCGAAGACAGCAAGGACGCCAAAATGGCCTCGATCAACACGAACTACGGCGCGATGGTCGCCGCCCAACACTTCGCCGCCACGGGCCGCGACCTGGACAAGGTCCAGAACCGCGTCACCACCGGCCTGAAGATTGCGAACGCCAAGGATAACGGCGCCGTCTGGGCCGTGGCCCTGACGCAGCGCGCCGACGCCAAGGCGCTGGACGCCCGCCTCAACACCCTGAACCGCCAGCAGGCGATCGCTGACGTTGGCCTCGCCGCCGGCGAGACGATCATGGCCGCCCTGACCGAGCTGAAGTCTCTGGCGACCGCCATCGCGGCCGGCGGCACGACGACCGCCTATCAGACCGACTACACGGCCCTGGCCGCCGAGATCACCGCCGCGGTCGCCGCCGCGACCTTCGACGGCACCGCCGCCCTGACGGCCCCGGCCGCCACCCTGAACGCCGCCGCTGGCGCTACGGCCGCCAACGTCCAGAGCGTCATCGACGGCTGGGCCGGTGTCCTCCAGACGGTCGGCACCAACGCCAAGTCCTACGAGCGTCAGCTGGCCTTCACCCAGAAGCTCCAGGACGCTCTGGAAGCCGGGGCAGGCAACCTGGTCGACGCCGATATGGCCAAGGAATCCGCCAAGCTGACCGCGCTGCAGACCAAGCAGCAGCTCGGCGTCCAGGCGCTTTCCATCGCCAACCAGGCGAGCGGCGTGCTCGTCAGCCTCTTCCGCGGCTGAGCCAAGCGAATCTTCTCCTTGCTGGGGCGCGTCTGGCAGAAGGCCGGGCGCGCTCTCGGCGTTTCGAAAAGATAGGTAAATCCGTCATTTACCAGCGGATCGTGGCCCGAAATTTGCAGGGATCCCAACGAGCAAAAAGCTCCCGGCCGTCAAAAGGACAGCCGGACATGTCGAAGACAGAAGGAGAGCGCCAAAATGGCCTCGATCAACACCAACTACGGCGCCATGGTCGCCGCCCAGAGCTTCGCCGCCACCAGCCGCGAACTCGACAAGGTCCAGAACCGCGTCACCACCGGCCTGAAGATCTCTTCGGCCAAGGACAACGGCGCCGTCTGGGCCATCGCCAACACCCAGAAAGCCAACGCCAAGGCTCTCGACGCCACGATGAACAATCTGCTGCGCCAGCAGTCGATTGCCGACGTCGGCATCGCGGCCGGTGAAACGGTGATGGCGGGTCTGTCCGAACTCAAGGAACTGGCGGCCGCCATCGCGGCCAACGGGGGCGTGGCTTCGGCGAATACGCTGGCCTACCGCAACGACTACGACGCCATCGTCAATGAGATCGGGGCGGCCATCACGGCGGCTACGTTCGACGGAACGGCGGCGCTGTCTCTGACCACCGAGGCCTTCCTGGAAGACGGCACCAACGCCTATCTGGCCGCCGACGTGGACTCCGCGATGGCCACGGCGGCGTCCGCACTGCAGACGATCGGTACGAACGCCAAGTCGTACGAGCGGCAGCTGGCGTTCAACCACAAGCTCCAGGACGCCCTGGAAGCCGGCGCGGGCAACCTCGTCGACGCCGACCTGGCCAAGGAATCCGCCAAGCTGACCGCGCTGCAGACCAAGCAGCAGCTCGGCGTCCAGGCGCTTTCCATCGCCAACAGCTCGAGCTCGGCCCTGCTGGGCCTGTTCCGCTAACCGCGAAACGGGAGCGGCGGCGACGCCGCTCCACAATCACGGCGAGGCGCTCCGGACCCCATGGTCCGGGGCGCCTTCGTGCGTCCGGATAGAGCTTATATTACAGTACTTTAGTGTCGATCTTGGCCCGCTTCTTGCATCTTGCCGGGTGAGCAAAAAGCTCCCGGCCGTCAAAAGGACAGCCGGACATGTCGAAGACAGAAGGAGAGCGCCAAAATGGCCTCGATCAACACCAACTACGGCGCCATGGTCGCCGCCCAGAGCTTCGCCGCCACCAGCCGCGAACTCGACAAGGTCCAGAACCGCGTCACCACCGGCCTGAAGATCTCTTCGGCCAAGGACAACGGCGCCGTCTGGGCCATCGCCAACACCCAGAAAGCCAACGCCAAGGCTCTCGACGCCACGATGAACAATCTGCTGCGCAACCAGTCCATCTCGGACGTGCGCATCGCGGCCGGTGAAACCATGATGGCGGCCCTGACCGAGATGAAGGCGCTCGCCGCCGCCATCGAGCTGGGCGGTACGACCACTGCTTACCAGGCCGACTACACCGCCCTGGCCACCGAAGTCGCCAACGCCCGCACCGCCGGCGTGTTCGACGGCTCGGCGGCGATGACGGCTGCGGCCACGGCGCTCAACGCTGCGGGTTCGGCCACGGCCGCCAACGTGCAGACGGTGATCAACGAATACGCGGCCATCCTTCAGACCGAAGGCACGAACGCCAAGTCGTACGAGCGTCAGCTGGCGTTCAACCAGAAGCTCCAGGACGCCCTGGAGTCCGGCGCAGGCAACCTCGTCGACGCCGACCTGGCCAAGGAATCCGCCAAGCTGACCGCGCTGC
>CAMLNT010000108.1 GCA_946481425.1 uncultured Brevundimonas sp. | reverse complement strand
TGATGGGCAAGGCGCCGCCGGCCTTCGACCTGCTGTTCTGGAACGCCGACCAGACGCGCATGCCCAAGACCCTGCACCTCGACTACCTGCGCTCGATGTACGGCAGGAACGCCCTGGCCAGGGGCGAGATGACCATGGGCGGCGAGCGCCTTGATCTGTCGAAGGTGACGATTCCCCTCTACTTCCAGGCCAGCCGCGAGGACCACATCGCGCCGATGAACTCGGTCTACCGCTCGGCTCGCGCATTCTCGAACGCCGATGTGACCCTGACGCTGGCTGGCTCCGGCCACATCGCGGGGGTGGTCAACCCGCCGGCCGCCAACAAATACCAGCACTGGACCAACGACCAGCTGCCCCCCTCACTCGCCGAATGGCAGGCGGGCGCTGTCGAGCACCCCGGCTCCTGGTGGGAACACTGGGCGGCCTGGCTGCACGAAAAGTCGGGCGAATGGGTCGACGCGCGCGATCCCGGCAAGGGCCCGCTCAGTCCGATCGAGGCCGCGCCGGGGAGCTATGTGAAGGTGAAAAGCTAGTCCGCTTTACCCGCACCGCCCGATCACGCCGTGGGCCCGGTCCATGGTCTGCGGGCCGCCCTCGGTGACCGCCAGCGTCCAGCCGTGATGCGAGGCCAGCGTGCGCCTGCGCCCCTGCCCCTCGCCGGCGTCGCCGCCGGCGGTGACTGAAAAAACACGGCCCTGGGCGAGGCTGGCGGGGTCGATGCGGCCGACGCACAGGGCGACCGGCGTGCCGCGCGCGTCGTCCAGGCTCTCGAAGACCCACAGATCGGGGTAGTCGCGCTCCAGGTCCATCCACCACGGATGATCCGACGACAGGTTCAGCACCGCCACCGTATTGCCGAGCCGCGCCGCATCCAGCGCCGCCTTCGGATTGGCCACGCCCATGTAGGTCACTTGGCTGCCGAAGCGCTGACGCGCCCGGTCCCAGGTCCGGCCGTCCTCGACGCCGCGCCACAGGGCGACGGACAACGCCCCTTGTTGCGCCAGACCCGCCGCGATCACCTCGCGCCAAATCGGCTCGACCGCCGGGCGGGTCAGGTCGGTGGCCTTGTCCAGCAGCCGGTCCAGCACCGACGCCTCGCGGTCGGGCCTGAGGTTCAGATGCGGGCCATGCGGCGCGTCCTTGGCCTTGCCGACGCGGCGCGCGATCTGGAGACGCCGGTTCAGCAGCTCCAGCATCTGGTCGTCCAGCACGTCGATCTCGTGGCGCAGCGCCTGGAGCGTCAGCTGCTCGGGGCTCAGGTCGTTGGCCGGCGCGGTCTGCGCCGCTGTGCGGGCGCGGGTGTTCGGAAGCATGGGAGGCCTCGGATTTCGAATTCGGGATACGGGTTCACGGCCGCTTTTCTGTTGAAGCGGTCGCCGGAGAGGTCAGAATCTTGGAAAGACAGCCCTCAGCCGGCGTATCGAAAGTCACCGAAGCCGAAATAATACGCGCGGCCGAACCCGAAGGCGGGACGGGACATGATGTCAGCGCGCGTAAGCATCGAGATAGCCTCGTCGGCGGAATGCCGACCCTGGCATGAGGGGTGAGACAGGCCTCAGGGTCAAGCAGGAGTCGTCGCAATCAGCGTGGCAAGCTCGCGACCTGTGACCTGAATGCCAGCGCGAGGACCCCCTCCCGCCTTGGGAGTGGGTGTCAGCGTTCCAGAACGACGAAGCGGGTCCGATTGTCGGCGGAATCCTGCATGTCGGCGCGCAGGATCCTCAGGTCGTAGATTTCAGCCGCCACCGCCGGCGCGATCGCAGCTCGGGTCAGATCGCCCGACTTCGCCACCAGTTCGGCCGCGCCGGCCGTATCATAGGCCTCCACGGCAGTGAGCCCGAGTGCGGCGATGCTGCCACGGCACTGGCCCAGGGCGACCGGGTGGCTTTCGACCGTCTTGAGGTCCTGCAGGCGCGCGCCCGGCAGCGCCATCAGCATCTGGCGCATCGGCCGCCAGGCCTCGGCCACGATCTTGAGCCCATGCTCCTCGATCAGTCTGTTGGGATCAGGCAGCAGCCCCACTATGGAGTTCTCAACCGGGATCAGCCCGCATTCGCATTCGCCCGAGGCCACGGCGCCGATGGCCTCTGCAAAGGTCTCATAGCCCTTCGGCTCGTTCCATGGCCGGAGCGCCAGGCAGGCCTCGTAGGAGAAGGCGCCGCGCGCGCCCTGGAACGCGACCTTGCCGCCCGCCATTATGCCGCCTCCGATCGCTTGCCGCGCGCGACCTTCAGCCGCTCGGCCACCAGGAACGCCAGCTCCAGCGCCTGGTCTGCGTTCAGTCTCGGATCACAGTGCGTGTGATAGCGGCTCGACAGATCGTCCTCGGTCAAGGCCTGGGCCCCGCCGATACACTCGGTCACGTCCTGACCGGTCATCTCCAGGTGGACGCCGCCCGGATGCACGCCCTCCGCCTCGCCCACGTCTATGAAGCCGCGGACCTCGGCCAGGATGCGTTCGAACGGCCGGGTCTTGAAGCCGTTGTGAGCCTTCTGGGTGTTGCCGTGCATCGGGTCGATCGACCAGACGACGCGCTTGCCCTCGCGCTTGGTCGCCGCCATCAGCGCCGGCAGGCGGTCGCCGACCTTGTCGGCCCCGAACCTTCCGATCAGCGTCAGTCGGCCCGGCTCGTTGGCCGGATTCAGCGTGTCGATCAGCCGGAGCAACTCGTCCGCCTCCAGCGTCGGGCCGCACTTCAGGCCGATCGGGTTCTTGATGCCTCGCATGAACTCGATATGGGCGCCGTCCAGCCGCCGCGTGCGCTCGCCGATCCACAGCATGTGCGCCGAGGTGTCGAACCACTCGCCCGTCGCCGGCTCGACCCGGGTCAGGGCTTCCTCGACGTTCAGCAACAGCGCCTCGTGGCTGGTGAAGAACTCCACGCGCGACAGGTCCGGATGCGACTCCGGCGTCACACCGACGGCCCGCATGAAGTCCAGGCTCTCGCCGATCTTGTCGGTCAGTTCCCGGTAGCGCGCCGAATAGCCCGCCTCGTGCGCCCGGTTCAGCGTCCAACGGTGGATGTTGTGCAGGTCCGCGAAGCCCCCTTCCGCGAAAGACCGCAGCAGGTTCAGCGTGGCGCTCGACTGGTGATAGGCCTTCAACAACCGGTTCGGGTCGGGCGTGCGCTCGCCCGCCTCGAAGCCCATCCCGTTGATGATGTCGCCACGATAGCTGGGCAGCTCGACGTCGCCGATCTGCTCCACCGACGACGAGCGCGGCTTGGCGAACTGGCCGGCGATGCGCCCCACCTTCACCACCGGACGCCCGCCCGCGAACGTCAGGACCACCGCCATCTGGAGGATCATGCGGAAGGTGTCGCGGATGTTGTCGGTCGAGAACTCCTTGAAGCTTTCGGCGCAGTCACCGCCCTGCAGCAGGAAGGCCCGACCCGCCTCGACCTCGGCCAGCCGCGCCGTCAGGCGGCGCGCTTCGCCCGCGAAGACCAGCGGCGGATAGGCACGCAGTTGGTCCTCCGCCGCGGCCAGGGCGGTCGCGTCGGGATAGTCCGTCGGCATCTGGCTGACGGGCTTGTCTCTCCAGCTACGGGGCGTCCAGCGGGCGTTCATGACGGCTATCTAGGCTCAGAGGCGTTAAGCCTCAATCATCGTGTCGTATTTCGGCGTCAATCGGGCGTCGGCCAGCATCACCCAGATCGCGGTCAGCGCCCCCAGGCCAAGCCACCACTCCTGCCAGACACCGAAGCTGAGCGCGCCGATGGTGAAATAGGCCGCCGCCGCCGCCAGGCCCTGCGGCCCGAACCGGCTCGCCACGCGCGTGATGGCGAACCAGGCCCCCGCGAACAGGGCTGCCCCGACCAGCCCAAGCTCCAGCCAGACCTGCAACGGCGCGGAATGCGGATGCAGCATGAAGGGCTGGAAAGCGCGGCTCGCGTCCAGGCCCCAGCCGATGACCGGATGCTCGAGCGTCTGCTCGGCGGTGAAGCTCCAGATATCCAGCCGCGCCGCCCACGAGGCCCCCAGCCGCTCGCCGGCCCAGTCGAGCAGGCCGGATGCCCCCAAGACGACCCACGGGGCCAGCAGAATCACCGCCGCCACCGTGGCGCCGAGGACCGGCCCCGCCGGTCGGCCGAAGCGCATCGCCACCCAGAACACTATCCCGCCCAGCAACAGCGCCGCCACCGGCGACCAGGCGTGCAGCAGGATCGGCGCGCCGACCGCCGCCGCCGTCAGGACCGCCACCGCACCCTTCCAGCCGCGCCGCCACAGCAGGACAGCTGCGGGCCAGTACATCAGAGTCAGCGTATAGGTCCCCTGCGCCACATTCCTGCGCTCCAGGTCGGGCCGCATGGCGTCGCCGGAGGCCTGGGTCAGCATGTGATAGAGCCGCGCGCCCCACAGCCCTTCCAGCAGCAGGACCGCGCCCAGCGCAGTCGCGCCGATCATGAACACCGTCGCCAGTCGCCGCATGGTCAGGGTCGGCAGCCGCGCCGCGATCCCGACCAGCACCGCATAAAGGCCAGCGTTCATCGCCAGCTTGCCCCAGGTCTGGCTCTCGGCGTCGGCATAGTCCTCGACCGGGCCGTGCGAGGCGAAGACCGGGCTCCACACGGTCGCGATCAGCGCCCAGACCAGAAACAGCAGCAGCGCCGCCCAGACCAGGCTGGGCTTCGAGGCCCGGAACAGCGGGATCAGCACGATGGCCGCGATCGGCGTGAAGGCCGCCAGGCCGAACGGCCACAAGTACGCCGTCAGCGGCGTGATCGCGATCAGCGCCAGGAACACCCAGCTTGCGTAGGGCGATCCCGCCTCGGGCCGCATCATTCGGCGGCCTGCAGAGCCGGGTCCTGATATTTCTCGCGCAGCGTGACCAGCTCTTCCGCGGCAGTCGGATGCACCGCGCAGGTCGCGTCCCACTGGGCCTTGGTCAGGCCAGCCCTCACGGCGATCCCGGCCAGCTGGATCATTTCGGGTCCGTCCGGCCCCACGATGTGAACGCCGACCACCACGTCATTGTCCTGGCGCACGATCAGCTTCATCAGCATCCGCTCCTCGCCGCCCGCGAAGGCGTAGCGCATGGACCGGAAGCGGGTCATGTAGACGTCGACCTTGCCGTACTTCTGGCGCGCGTCATGCTCCGTCAGGCCGACCACGCCGACCGGCGGCTGGGAGAAGACGGCGGTCGGAATGTCCGCATAGTCCATCTTCGACGGATTGTTCTTGAACGCCGTCTCCACGAAGGCCACCGCCTCGCGGATCGCCACCGGCGTCAGGTTCACCCGGTCGGTCACATCGCCGACGGCCCAGATGTTGGGCGCTGTGGTGCGCGAATACTCATCGACCTTGATCGCGCCGCTTTCGGTCAGTTCGACGCCGGCGGTCTCCAGCCCCAATTCGGCGACATAGGGCGTGCGACCCGTGGCGAACATCACCACGTCGGTCTCGATGGTCATGCCGTTCTTGAGCCGGTTGGCCAGGCCGGTTTCAGTCTTCTCGATCGCCTCGTGCTCGCAGCCGAGGATCACCTTGATGCCGCGCTTCTGGATCTGGTCCGCCAGATGCGCCCGCACATCGTCGTCAAAACCGCGCAGGATGTTCGGCCCGCGATAGATCAGGGTCGTCTCGACCCCGAGCCCGGCGAAGATGCCGGCGAACTCCACCGCGATGTAGCCGCCGCCCGCGATCAGGATGCGTTTCGGCAGTTCCGGCAGGTGGAAGGCCTCGTCCGAGGTTATGCCCAGCTCGCGACCCGGGATCGGCGGCGCCCAGGGGCGTCCGCCCGTCGCGATCAGGATCTGGTCGGCGGTGATGGTGCGGGTCTCCTGCCCCTCCTTGGTGACCTCGACCGTGTGCGCGTCCTTCAGAACCGCGCGGCCATGGATCAGGTCGGCGCCCGCCTTGGCCAGGTTCGCGGCATAGATGCCTGACAGGCGGGCGATCTCGACATCCTTGGACTCGATGAAGCTGTGCCAGTCGAACGTCGGCTCCCCGACCGTCCAACCGTAACCCTCGGCGATCTTGAACTCGTGGGCGAAGTCCGAGGCGTAGACCATGAACTTCTTGGGCACGCAGCCCCGGATCACACAGGTCCCGCCGACCCGGTACTCCTCGGCCACCGCCACCCGCTTGCCCTCCAGCGACGCCAGCCGCGCCGCGCGCACCCCGCCGGAGCCCGCGCCGATGACGAAAAGGTCGTAGTCGTAGGGGGGCATGGAGATCTCTGGGCGGCGCGATGGGAGTCCGACCTATCTAGGCCCGACCGTCGCTGAAATCACCCCACCGGATGGCAGCGCATGAAATCGCCGTAACCCGCATCCACGGGCCTCGCTCGCCGCCTCTCCCCCTGAGCAACTCAGGGGAACCCATGCCCAACACCCTCGTCTCAATCCTGGCCGTCGCCGGGATCATCCTCGCCGCCTGCGCGGTCGGCTCGGTCCTGCAGCGCGGTCGGGTGTACTGGGGCTGGATCATCGCGGCGCTTGGTCTGCTCATCGTCCACGACGCCCTGCTGACCAACGCCTGGGGCCTGATCCCCATCCCCGGGATCGGCGATAGCTGGAACTGGACGGGCAAAACCCTCGCCCTGATCGGCTCGCTGGCCGTCGCGGCCCATCCGGCTTTGGGGCTCCGGCGCTCAGGCGTCACCCTGACCCAGGACCGGCGTGGCCTGGCCGGCGCCCTCATCGTGTCGGGCCTGCTCGTCCCGATCTTCGGCGGCCTGGCCATCTGGATGGGCGGCGAAGGCGGCTCGGCGGAGGACTTCGCCTTCCAGGTCACCATGCCGGGACTGGAGGAAGAGCTCTTCTATCGCGGCGTCCTGCTGCTGATGCTCAACGAGGCCTTCGACCGGCCCCTGCGCATCCTCGGTGCGCCGATGGGCTGGGCGGCGGTCGTGACCAGCCTCGCCTTCGGCCTTGACCACGCCTTCGGCTACGGCGCGGACGGCTTCAGCTTCGACCCCCTGACCCTCGCCCTCACCGGCGGCCCGGCCCTGATCCTCGTCTGGCTCCGCGAAAAGACCGGCAGCCTCCTGCTGCCCGTCCTGCTCCACAACTACGCCAATGTGGTTTTCATGGCGTTGTGAGGGGGATCACGGATCCCTCTCCCGGCGGGAGAGGGCCGATGAGCGCCCGGCAAGCCAAGCGGCCGGCTGCGCGGAGGGTGAGGGGTAAGCCATGCCGGAAGAGACTCTTAGGCCGCGCCCCATCCTGCCTAGATTACCCCTCATCCGCCCCTTCGGGCCACCTTCTCCCGCCGCAAGAAGGAACCTAGACGGCGGGCGCGCTCTCGCTCGATATCACTGACCTTGAAGGTAGGCTGTCAGGTCCTCATCCAACTGCCGGAAGTCAGAAAACAGGGCGTCACAGGCGGTCAAGCTGGCGTCACATCTTAGTTGGCGTCGAAGGGCCTCGCGGCCATCGACCTCGCCGAGCACGCGACAGGAGACGGCAGGATAAGCGGGGTGTCCGGGGCGCGTGAAAACGATATCGGCGCCGCCACCGTCCTCGAAGCGCTCGAACTGCTCGTTTCCCCCGCCAGGATTGAACCTGCCAGACGCGATCATGGCTGAGCGAGACGCCCACGGTGATCGCGGCGGCAATCGCTGGTAATCCAAGATAGTCATTATCAAAATGAGTGGC
>CAMLNT010000107.1 GCA_946481425.1 uncultured Brevundimonas sp. | reverse complement strand
ATGGCGGTGGCCGTCCTCGGCATCCCGTTCCTGGCGGTGATCTTCGCCATCCAGTTCAGCAACGATCCCGTCTGGTTCGCGGCGCTCGTGCCCCTGTATCTCTTCGCCTTCTGGCTGTTCGGTTTCGGCATGTTCACGGCCTTCCGCTACATGGCCAGCCGCACGACCTGGCGCGGCGTCCGCTTCGCCCTGAAGGGTTCGGCCCAGAAATACGGCTGGACCTGGCTGGGCATGACCCTTCTGACCTTCCTGACGGCCGGATGGGCGGCCCCCGTCATGCAGCGCGCCCTGGGCGGCCAGATCTGGGGCGCCATGAACTTCGGCGACCGCAAGTTCCGCTGGAGCCGCGAACGCTCGGAGGCCATCGGCCTCTACGGTCCCTTCGCCCTCGGCTGGTTCGGCACGGGCGTGGCCTACACCCTGGCGCTGATCGGCTTTGCGGCGGTCATGACGATGGCCGTGCCGATGGGCGAGATGGCCGACCTCCAGCCGGGCGAACTTCCGCCGCTGATCTTCTACGTGGTCCTGTACGGCTACCTGGCGGTGGTCGCGCCGCTCTTCCTTCTGGTCTGGGCGCCGTATCAGGCGACGGTCCTGCGCTCGATCGCCAACGGCGTATCGCTCGATGAGGCGCGTTTCTCGCTGAACGTCGGGACCCTGTCGCTGTGGTGGCTGACCTGCACCAACTATCTGATGCTGATCCTCAGCTTCGGCTTCCTGATGCCGCTGGTCCAGGCGCGTACCGCGAAATACCTCGTCGGCCGCCTCCGCTCGACCGGCACGGCCAGGCTGGAGGACGCCCGTCAGGCCGCGCGCGGGCCGAAAACCGCCGAGGGCCTGGCCGACGCCTTCGGCTTCTCCTTCATCTAGGGGCCGGGCGATGCAGGGCCGCTTCTACGACGGGGTCGACGCCGGCAGCCACGCGGCCCGGGCGTCCTTCGACGGACGGGCCGTCACGATCGAGGCGAACGGCCAGACCCACGTCTGGCCGGCCCGCGAGCTGTCGGTCGACATCCACGGGAGCGAAGCGCGCATTTCGCGCCGGCGCGCGGACGCCCGTCTGGTGGTCTCGGAATCCGACTGGCGCGCGGTCGCCGGTCTGTCCGGCGCGGTGCGCAGCCACAGCGCGGCCGGCGGGCGGGGTCTGGTCATCGGTCTGGTGGCCGCCGCCGCCGCCGTCGCCCTGTTCGTCTTCGTCGGGGTTCCGCTGGCTTCCGGTCCGCTGGCCCGCGCCACGCCGTCCGCCTACGAGGCCCGGCTCGGCGAGAGCTACAATGCCCAGGTCTCGGCGATCTTTCCCGCCTGCGAGGACGAGGCAGGCCAGGCGGTCCTGGATCAGCTCGGCCAGCGCATCGCCGCCGAATCCGGCAGCGTCTTCGACATCCAGTTCCGGGCCGTCCACGCGCCGATGGTCAACGCCTTCGCCCTGCCGGGCGGCTATGTGCTGGTCACCGACGACCTGATCGCCGAGGCCGAGACCCCGGATGAGCTGGCCGCCGTCCTGGCGCACGAGACCGCTCACATCGCCCAGCGCCATTCCATGCAGGCGGTCTGGCGCTCGCTGGGCGCGGGCATGCTGCTCGACCTGATCGTCGGCGGCGGATCGGGCGCGGGCCAGCAGGCGGTCCTGCTCGCCGGCCAGGCGTCCGAGCTCAGCTTCGGGCGCGAGGCGGAGACCGAGGCCGACGCCTTCGGCCGTGACTACCTGCATGCCGCCGGCCTGTCCTCACGCGGCATGGCGCCCTTCTTCGAGCGGATGGCGGCCCAGGAGGTCGACGCGCCCGAAGAGGTCGACCAGATGTCCGAATGGTGGATGACCCATCCCAACACCGGTCGCCGCATCGAGGCGGCTCGCGCCGGCGAGCGGGACGGTGAACCGGCTCTCGGCGCCGCCGACTGGAGGACGCTCCAGGGCGTCTGCGGTTCAGGCCAGGGCCCAGACGGACGCCGGCCCTGGTTCGAGCGCCTCCCCGGGCCCCGCCCAGGCAACGACCCCCTTCCGGGCAAGCCGGATCAGGTGGGCCAGGACTGACAGGCTGGCCGCCGGCCACAGCCGCTGGTCGACCGCCGCATAGAGCGCCGGCACCATCTCGCCGATCGTCCGGTCCCCGGCCGCAAGCCGTGACAGGATCTGCTGCTCGCGCGCCAGCCGGTGGTCGCGGTAGGCCTCAACGAACGGCCGCACCTCCGTCACCGCGGGCCCATGCGTCGGCCACAGGATCTGGAACCCGCGCGCCAGCACCCGGTCCAGGCTGTCCAGATAGGCGTCCATGTCGCCGTCCGGCGGCACCACCACGGTGGTCGACCAGCCCATGATGTGATCGCCCGGGAACAGGGCGTTCTCCTCGATCAGGGCGAAGGCCATGTGATTGGACGCATGGCCAGGCGTCGGGACCGCCTCGATCGTCCAGCCGGGCCCCGTGATGCGCTCGCCGCCTGACAGGACGACGTCGGGGCGAAAGCTCTCGTCCTCGCCTTCCTCGCCGGTCGCAGCCGACGCCAGCAACGGCGGGGCCGCCGCCAGGATCGGCGGCGAGCCGACCCGCGCGGCGAACGGGCGGGCGAGGGGAGAGTGGTCGCTGTGGGTGTGGGTCACCAGAATGTGGCTGACCGTCTCGCCGGCGACGGCGGCGACCAGCGCGTCCAGGTGCGCCTCCAGCATCGGGCCAGGGTCGATGACCGCCACCGTGCCCGTCCCCACGATGTAGGTCCCGGTCCCGGTAAAGGTGAAAGGCCCCGGATTGTTCGCCACCACGCGCCGGATCAGCGGCGAGACGCGGTCGCACCGGCCATAGGCGAAGTCGAACTCTCTGACGAACGGGATCACCCCCGAGTCCTAGCCGCCCGCGCCGTCCACAGGAAGCGCGCCCGCGCCGCCCGTTCAGGCCCGCCGCTTGCGTTCACCCGCCGTAAACCCTTCGGGAGCGCCGGAAATGGCCCTTGCAGCCGCCCTTGTTGTTTCAAATCGGCTCCAGCGCGTGGCTGCGGCCTTCCTCTGTCTTGCGCTGGCACAGGTGATCGGCGTGGCGTCCTGCACTCCGGAGCCCGCGCCCTACGCCGTTCGCGTCGCGGTCGTCCGCTAGAAGAACAGGGGCGCCAGGTCGTAGCCGGCCCCGCGGCCCGCCTCGATGACCTCTTCGACCGGTCGGCCCGCGCTCACCTCGGCGATGGCCCAGGCCGAGCAGGACCGCATGCCGGACCGGCAGAAGGCGTGGACCTTCGCGTCCGGCTTCGCCAGCGCCGACCGGATCGCTTCCACCGCCTCGGGCGTCGGCCGGCCGCGATAGGGGGCCGAGACATACTCCAGCCCCGCCGCTCGCGCCGCCTCGGCCATCTCGGCGCCGGTCGGCTGGTCCGGCTCCTCCCCGTCGGGCCGGTTGTTGATCAGCACCGTGACGCCTGCCGCCGTCAGACCGGCCAGATCCTGCGGGGCCAGCTGGCCGGAGACGCTGGTGCGGTCATCCAGGGTCCGGATCATTGTTCGCGCCGCACGCGGATGGCCGGCGCGTCCCCGACGTTCAACATGAAGCTGCCGAGCGCGGCCCGGCGGACGACGGCGGGCTGGCCGGCGCGCGGACGGCCCCACATCCGGCCGTCGATCTGGCGCCACACCGATCCGTCTTCCATGGTGAAGACCCATTCGCCGTCACGCGCCTCGCGGGCGGAGGCGACGACATAGCTGACGTTGTCGATCTCCTCTTCCTCGGCCTGTTCGCCCCGGCCGTTGAAGATGTCGAGGCTCGGCATGGCGAAGCCGAACAGGCCGCGCCGGGTTTCCTGCAGCTGCGCCCGGTCCAGCACCACGACGTCGCCCGCGCGTTCCGCCTCGTCCAGGGCGGCGGCCGCCGCGTCATAGCAGGCCAGGCGCTGGGCCGCGTCGGCCTGCGTCCGGCATCCGGCCAGCCGCTCCAGCACCTCGGCGCGGTCGGCCTCCTGCGCCTGGGCGGCGGTCGACAGGGACATCAGGGCCGCCGCGGCCAGTACGATACGCTTCATTCAAGGTCCCTCCGACCGCTCTACTGGCCGCCATTCTCGCCCAACCGGCGAAGCATGCAATCCCGATGCGCGCCGGGGCGCGAAATCAGGCCGCCAGGAGCCGACTGTCGCACCCCTGTCGCACCTGTGGCGAGATTGCGACAACCGGAAACCGAAAGGATTACAGGGCTGCAATGTAGTTGACCGGACTCGCGGACGACTCGTAACTGCGATCATCCCGCCAGGTGTCCGCCTGACGGGCGCAATTGCTTAGGCGGGGGGAAGGTCGTCATCCGACGGGCTTCGACGCCAGGCTCAGGAGGTAGACCTTTGAAGATCCAGACCATTCGTGAGCGCCTTCTGGCCTCGACGATGATCGCGGGTGTCGCCATGGTGGCGATGGCCGCTACGCCGGCCATGGCGCAGGAAGACGAAGTCGAAAGCATCGTCATCACCGGCTCGCGCATCCCGCAGCCGAACCTGGTCACGACCAGCCCCGTCACCCAGGTGACCGGCGAGGACGTCGACGTCGCGGGTGTGACCCGCGTCGAAGACCTCGTGAACCAGCTGCCGCAGGCCTTCGCCGCGCAGAACTCGACCGTGTCGAACGGCGCCACCGGCACCGCGACCGTGTCGCTGCGTAACCTCGGCGCCGACCGCACCCTGGTGCTGATCGACGGCCGCCGCATGGGCTACGGCTCGCCGAACGACGCCGCCGCCGACCTGAACCAGATCCCGGGTCAGCTGGTCGAGCGCGTGGAAGTCCTGACCGGCGGCGCCTCGGCCGTTTACGGTTCGGACGCCCTCGCCGGCGTTGTGAACTTCATCATGCGCCGCAACTTCGAAGGCGTGCAGCTGGACGCCCAGTACGGCTTCTATCAGCACAACAACGACTATGACGGCGTCGGCAACCTGCGGAACGTCATCCTGGGCCGCGCCGCGACCAACCCGTCGCAGTTCCAGCTGCCGGACGACAACGTGCAGGACGGCTTCAGCCGTGAAGCCACCCTGGTCCTCGGCACCGGCACCGACGATGGCCGCGCCAACGTCACCGCCTACCTCTCGTATCGTAACAACGACTTCGTGATCGGCGCCGAGCGCGACTACTCTTCGTGCTCGCTCGGCGGCTACTCGGGTTCGAACTTCACCTGCGGTGGTTCGGGCACGTCCTTCCCGGGCCAGTTCATCACCGGCACCGGCACCTACACCCTGGGCGCCGCTCCTGGCACCTTCACGCCCTACAACGGCAACGTGAACGCCTACAACTTCGGTCCGCTGAACTACTTCCAGCGCCCGGATGAGCGTTATTCGTTCGGCGCCTTCGCCGAATACGAAATCAACGACAACGCCGAAGTCTACGCCGACGTCATGTTCACCGACTACTCGTCGGTGGCGCAGATCGCCCCCTCGGGCATCTTCGGCAACACCTCGACCATCAACTGCGACAACCCGCTTCTGTCGGCTGCCCAGCGCACCCAGATCGGCTGTACGGCGGCTGACATCGCCGCCGGCAACGACGTCTTCTTCATTCCGCTGCGCCGGAACGTCGAAGGCGGCGGCCGTCAGGACGACATCGGCTACCAGTCGTTCCGCATGGTCGGCGGCGTTCGCGGCCCGATCAACGACTTCTGGGCCTACGACGTGTTCGCCCAGTACTCGCGCGTCGAGCTGCAGCGTACCTACAAGAACGACTTCTCGGTGACCCGCATCCAGCGCGCGCTGGACGTCATCGACGATCCGTCGACCCCCGGCATCCAGCCGACCTGCCGCTCGGTCCTCGACGGCTCGGACCCGAACTGCGTCCCCTACGACATCTTCTCGGGCGCTGGCCCGAGCCAGGCGGCGCTCGACTACCTGCAGATCCCGCTGATCCAGACGGGTCAGACCACGCAGCAAGTCGTTTCGGCCACCCTCACGGGTGACCTGGGCGGCTACGGCATGCAGTCGCCGTGGGCTGGTCGTGGCGTGCAGGTCGCCGTCGGCGCCGAGTACCGCCGTGACGAACTGACCACCATCACCGACGTGTCGTTCGCGACCGGCGACGGTGCGGGTCAGGGCGGCCCGACGATCGGCCTCGAAGGCGTCAACGACGTCTACGACCTGTTCATGGAAGCGCAGATCCCGCTGGCCGAAGGCCAGTCCTGGGCTGACCAGGCGTCGCTCGACTTCGCCGTCCGTTACTCGGACTACGAGCTCGGCGGCGAATCCACGTCGTACAAGGTCGGCGCCGACTGGGCTCCGATCCCGGACGTCCGTCTGCGCGCTTCGTTCCAGCACGCCGTCCGTGCGCCGAACATCATCGAACTGTTCACCGCCCAAGGCCTGAACCTGTTCGACATGGACGACGATCCCTGCGACTTCACCGACCCGAACGGTGACGGCACGGCCCCGGCCGCCAACTGCATCGGCGGCGCGCCGTATCAGGTGACGGCTGCGGAATCGACCGGCGGCGTCCTGACCAGCCCCGCTGGCCAGTACAACTTCCTGCAGGGCGGTAACCCGAACCTGAACCCGGAAGAAGCCGACACCTGGACCATCGGTGCGGTGTTCCAGCCCTCGTTCCTGCCGGCCTTCAACGCCTCGATCGACTACTACAACATCGAGATCGATGGCCTGGTCGGCACCGTCGGCGCCCTGAACACGGTCAACGACTGCTACTTCAACAACATCGCCTCGGCGTGCGCCCTCATCACCCGCGACGGACCGACCGGTTCGCTGTGGCTGGGTACGGGTCAGGTTGTTGACACCAACACCAACATCGGTGGCTTCAAGACGTCGGGCGTTGACTTCAGCGCCAACTACGGCGTCGACCTCGCCGACTGGGGTGTGGGTGACTACGGTGGCCTGAACTTCTCGTTCGTGGGTACGTGGCTGCGCGAGCTGGTCACCGACACGGGCCTGGGTCAGACCAACTCGGTCTATGACTGCGCCGGCTTCTACGGCAACCAGTGCGGCGTCCCGAACCCCGAATGGCGTCACCGCATGCGGGTGTCCTGGGAATCGCCCTGGGCGTTCGAAGTGTCGGGCACCTGGCGCTACTACGGCGACGTCGAAATCGCCGTCCTCGGCGCCGACGGCAGCCTGAACAACTCGCCGGCGGCTCGTATCGACCGTACGTTCGATGCCGAGAACTACTTCGACCTGGCGGCCACCTGGCAGGTTCGCGACACCACCGTCCTGCGCGCCGGTGTCAACAACGTGCTGGATAACGATCCGCCGCTGTCCTACTCGGTCGGCACGACCGGCAACAACAACACCTATCCGCAGCTCTACGATGCGATGGGTCGTTACTTCTTCTTCGGCCTGACCCAGGACTTCTAAGACCCGGGTCCGACGAAGTCGGAAACAAGGAAGGCGGCGGAGTTTCGGCTCCGCCGCCTTTTCTTTTGCCCGCAGTTTTCCGGGCATTTTCCGTCACCTCGGACGAGCCGCCTCGCGGCGAAGATCCGGGGCCGAACGCAGGCGCATCAACGGGGTTCGGGTCTCACCTCTCCGCTCCGTGTCGGCCGGGATGACGTTTGGAGACCGGGGACGAAAAAGAATCTTCGCCCCTCAAGCCCCCGCCTGTCTGGCGCAGCCCCATACTCCTGAGGTCCCCACGCCAGGGGAGGGCGCATGGCCAGCGACCTTGT
>CAMLNT010000106.1 GCA_946481425.1 uncultured Brevundimonas sp. | reverse complement strand
TTAGTGGACGGCGTGTTCCAGCGGGGCCCAGGTGGGCGGGGGCTGGAGGTCGGCGGGGAAGGTCAGGCGGACCAGCGCCACATTGCCCTCGCGCTCCATGTCGAGGCGTCCGCGCAGCTGGATCGACACGGCGTCCAGCAGCATCAGCTCGCGGGCGGACGACGGCAGGCTCGATTCCTCGACCGCGAGGGTGAAGGCGATGTCGCCGTCTTCCTGCTTGAGGTGGGCAGCGACCGGCCCCCTGGAGGCGTTCAGCCGATCCAGGAAGACGAGGCCCAGGCCCGTGGCGTGTTCCAGCGGAAGCTCCAGGCCGTCGCCGCGGATCTCGACCGGCCGGTCGGCGTCCGAGGCCTCGGCGAGGCGTCGGGCGAAGGCGGCGAAGTCGATCTTGCGGTCCGGACTCCCGGCGAACTCCCGGTGCATGCGCGAGATCAGCAGGGTGCGCGAGGCCGCGTTGGTCAGGACCCGCGCGGCGTCGGCCTGGGTTTCCGAGCCCGCGCGGAACTCCAGGATCGCCGCGATCAGCTGCATGTGATTGGTCACGCGCTCGGCGTGGTCACGGAACAGACCCGCCTGGCTGAGCACCAGGGCCTCGGTCTGGTCGTGACGTTCCGACAGGGCGCGCAGGCGCTGACGGATGGCGCTGATCAGATAGATGGCCAGGGCCGAGGTGACCACGAACAGCAGCAGGATCACCCAGCTGATCGAGTTCAACGCCAGGGCGCCCGTGGAATAGGCCTGGAAGGTGAGGACCGCCACGGTCGACAGAACAGCGGTGAAGACCGCCGGCCGGGCGCCCATCCAGTAGGCGCTGAGGATCACGGCCGGATAGAAGAAGGCCATGCCCAGGCCGCCCACGAAGAAGGGATTCAGGGCGAAGCGGACCACCACGGTGACCAGGACGAGCGCCGCCGCACCGACGTAGCGGGCCGCGACGCTGGTCTCCAGCAGCTTCTCGAGGCGGTCCACGGCCCTGGTCATTCTACCGCGGCGCCAGGATCATGATCATCTGACGGCCTTCCATCTTCGGCTCGTACTCGACCTTGGCGACTTCATCGAAGTCTTCCTTGACCTTGAGCAGCAGCTTCATGCCGAGTTCGGGGTGGGCCATCTCGCGACCGCGGAAGCGCAGGGTCACCTTGACCTTGTCGCCTTCGCCGAAGAACCGGTGCATGGCCTTGGCCTTCACCTCATAGTCGTGGGTGTCGATGTTCGGACGGAGCTTGATCTCCTTGAGTTCGACCACCTTCTGCCGCTTGCGGGCCTCGTTCTTCTTCTTCTGCTCCTGGAAACGGAACTTGCCGTAATCCATGATCTTGCAGACGGGCGGGTTGGCGTTGGGAACGATCTCGACGAGATCGAGCCCGACTTCCTCAGCCGCTTCGAGCGCGGCGGAGGTGGGCATTTCGCCCTGCTTCTCGCCGTTCTGATCGATCAGAAGAACGCGGGGAACGCGAATGTCTTGGTTGGTGCGCGGCCCGTCCTTGACGGGGGGCGCCTGCATGGGGCGGCGAATAGGCTTCGACTCCTGGGGTCGTTGATGAAGCTCCGGGCCTGGCGGATGCGCGAAAGTATGCGCGTCCGGCGCAGGATCGGGACCGCCCTATATGGCCCGCGAGCCCCTGTCTGGCAAGGTCGCGGCGAGGTCGAGAACGGCCTCAAGCGCCTGATCGACCGTGATTCCGAGCATCTGGGTCTGGGTCTCCGACACCGTGCGGGACGTGGAACCGAAGGTCACGACCTCCGCCTCGGCCCGCACCAGACGACGGTTAGGCGTCCAGGGCCCATAAAGCCGCTCGTCCGTCGGACCGAAAAGGGCGACCACCGGACAGTCCATGGCAGCGGCCATGTGCATCAGGCCGGAATCGTTGCCGACAAAGAGGTTGGCGCGTTCCAGCAGGGCGGCCGTGGCCAGCAGGCCCTCTCCGGTCACATCCCGGATGTCGCGTCCGGGCAGGCTTTCGGACAGCGCGCGGGCCGCGTCTCGCTCGTCCGGCCCGCCGAGGACGGCGACGGCCCAGCCGGCCAAGGGCGCGCCGGGCGACGTCAGCCGATCCATCAAGGCGATGAAGCGGTCCAGCGGCCAGGTCTTGCCGATCCGGTTGGCCGAGGGCGACAGGGCCAGGATCGGTCCAGCCGGGAGGCTTGCGAGCGCAGCGGCGCGAGTTGCTTCCGACAGCCGCAGACGGGGCGACGGCGGCTGGGCCTCGCGCCCGATGACGGCGGCGGCCTGGACGACCTTGTGGCGATGATCGGCGCGGATCGACCGACGAAGGAAACGACGGCGCGCGGGCAGAAGGCGCGAGATCGCCGAACCCCTCAGATCAACCACCGTGTCCCACGATGTGCCCACGAGCCGCGACCAGAGCAGCAGCCAGTGCGCGCTGAGCCGAAGCTTGGTGAGCGGAATGACCCGTTCGACAAAAGGCGTCTCCGCGAACAGCGGCGCGGCCACGGGGCCGGCCACGACCGTCCAGCGGGCCTCGGGGTCCTCTGCGTGCAGGGCCTCGAGCAGGCCCGTCGTCAGGATGGCGTCGCCGATCCGGGTGTTGGTTATGAACAGGCTGCGCCGGACCCGGGCCGCCGGCTCAGCCATAGGATTTCTCTTCGACGATGGCCGACCCGGCGCGTTCGTTCAGGGCCCTCTTGAGCGCGGCGCGATGGTCGTTCTTCAGATAGACCTGACGGGCGAGGTCGACGAAGGCGTCGTCGAAGCGCCCCTCCCGCTCGTGGGCGCGCTTGGCCTCCTCGATGTCCCACAGGGTCGCGTTGACCGCCTCGAGCTGGTCAACCAGGGAGAGGAAGTCGCCGTCCTCGGGAAGACCTGACCGAAGCGCCTCCAGCCTGGCCAATTCGCGGCCGACATTGGCCAGCTTCGCCGGATCGGCGATCCGACGGCTCTTGATGCGCAGGATGGTGATCTTGTCGATCAGTTCGCCCACGGAGATGGGCGCGAGGATTTCCATGATCCGAGCCTAGCCCTGCTCCCAGGCTTCTTCCAGCACCTCGCGATAGACCTCGAAGGTGCCGGCGAGCATGGCGTCGACGGAGTAGAGTTCGCGCGCGCGGGCCATGCCGGCTCGGCCCATGGCGCGACGACGCTCCGGCCCTGCGTCCAGCGCCTGAAGCATCCGCCGGGCAAGGTCCTCGGCGTCGTTGGGGCGGTGATGCCAGCCGGTCTCGTCGTCGATAACGGTGTCGACCGGCGCGCCGTGGGCGGCGACGATTACCGGCCGGCCCATCAGCTGGGGCTCGACCGCAGTGCGGCCGAACGCTTCCGGGTCAAGCGACGGGACCAGGGCGACATCCGAGGCCAGCCAGGCGGCCGGCATGTCGGCGAAATGGCCGGCGACGGCGGCGCGGTCGTCCAGATCGGCCGAGGCCAGGGCGCCCTCGATCTCGGCGCGGTAGGCTATGCGGCCCTGATGGTCACCGACCATGATCAACAGGAAGTCAGCCCGGCCCTGCTCCTTGAGACGGCGCGCAGCCTCGACAGCCAGCAACTGGCCCTTCCAGCGGGTCAGGCGAGCGGCCAGCAGGAACACGGTGCGCCGCTCGCTGGGGCCGATGCCGAAGGCGGCGCGGGCGGCGGCCACACGCTCGGGCGAGACGGCGGCGGGATCGAAGCGCTTCAGGTCCGTGCCGCGAGGCACCGCCGTCACCAGACGAGGGTCTATCGGATAGGTCTCGAGGATGTGCCGCCGGGTGAAGTCCGAGTTGGCGATCACCCGGCGCCCGCGGGTCATGACGCCATTGTACCAGCGCTTCAGGCCCGAGCGGGCGTTGTAGACGCCGTGATAGGTGGTCACCGCAGGCACCCCCGCGAGCCGCGCCGCCGGGATGGCCGAAAGCGCCGGCGCGCGCGAGCGGACGTGGACCAGCTTCACGCCGCGCTCCCGGATCACCTGCCGCAGGCGAAACAGGTTCAGCCCAATGGTCAGAGGGCTCTTGGACTGGACCGGCAGGCGGACCAGCTCACCGCCGTGGGCAGCAAGCTCTTCCTCCAGTCGGCCGCCGGCGGAAGCGATCAGGGACGTCCCGCCGGCCTCGACCACCGCCCGGGACACATCGAGGGCCGTGCGTTCGACGCCCCCGGCGTTCAGCTCCGGGACCACTTGCAGCAGGACGAAGTCTCGGGGCAGGGAAATCACCCCGCGTGATTATCGGAACTGAGCGATGACCGAAACCTCCGGCTTTCTGGACCGGCCCGACGGCGAACGGCTGGCGTGGCGGCGCGTCGAAGGGTCAGGCCCGACGGTGATCTGGGTCGGCGGCTGGCGCTCGGACATGGGCGGGACGAAGGCCGAGGCCCTTGCCGAGGCGGCGAAGGCGGCAGGCTGGACCTATCTCCGCTACGACCATTTCGCGCACGGCGCGTCGTCCGGGGACTGGTCGCAGGCCACGATCGGGCGATGGCGCGAGGACCTGATCGCCGTCATCGACCAGATCGACGAACCGGTCGTGCTGGTCGGATCGTCGATGGGGGGCTGGGTCAGTTGCCTGGCGGCGGTGGCGCGGCCGGAGCGGGTGTCGGCCATGGTCCTGATCGCGCCGGCGGCGGACTTCGCACAACGGTTGATGTGGCCGTCGCTCAGCGAGACGGCCCGGCAGGCCATCATGGAGAACGGCGCCCACCCTGTCGTCGACGGGACTGGCGCACACGACCTGACGCGGCTGTTCTTCGAGGAGGCCCGGACCTGGAGCCTCCTGGACGGACCGGTGGCGATCACCTGCCCGGTGCGGGTGCTGCAGGGCGCGTTGGACGAGCCAGTGCCGTGGCGGCACGCGCTCGATCTGGCCGACAAGATCGAAAGCGATGACGTGGTGTTCTCGCTGATCAAGGACGGCGATCACCGCCTGTCGCGGCCGCAGGACCTCGACAGGCTGATCGCGACGGTCGCCGAGGCTCGAGGCCTCGGCTAGCCGTTACTTCTGACGCCAGGTCCCGCCGGCGTCGCGATACCAGTGACCCGACGGGATCGAGCTGAAGCGCTGCTGGAAGGACGAAGCCCCGGCGGCGGCGGTGTCGGTGCCGGCCGCCTGAGCCGCGCGCCGATAGAGTTCGGCGCGACCGGCGTTCATCTCGGCCATGGCGGCGCGGATGGCCGAGGTCATCTCGCCCTCAAGGCGGACCCCGACGTAGCCGTCGGCCATCTCGCCGACGATGCCGTCGGCCTTGGCCTGATTGACCACCGCCTGGGCCGACTGGCGCGAGACGACGGCCGAGGCCGCATTGGCGATGGCGGGGGCCGCGGCGACGGCAGCGATGCCGGCGGCGGTGAGAGCGATAAGAACGCGTTTGGACATCATGACCTCCTCCTCAGAACAGGTCGGGGTTCTGCTCGATCAGCTCACGCACTTCCTCGTCGAGGCGAATGCGCACGTCAGCGTCGAGCTTGGCGTAGATGGTGATCGGGTCCACCTGGACCCGGATCGTCGGCGTACAGGCCACACCGGTCATCACCAGGGCGATGGCGGCGGCGACGGCGGCTTCGGTTCTCGTCATGACCTGACGTCTCCTTTCACGGGGGATCTAACGTCCCTCGGGCTGAATGGTGTCTGAACGGCCTGCGCTTCTGGCCCGCTGGATTTCCATCAGGTCCTCGATCAGTTGATCGAGGTTGAAGGAGGTGTCCAGCGTCAGATTGATCTCGGTGCCGGAGGGCAGCGGCAGGACGCGATTGAGGAAGTCGCGCTGGATGATTTCCGACAGGGTGAGGCGGATCTCCTGCTCGACCGGCGGATCGTGTCGGCCATGGATGGTGAAGAGGATGCCCAGGCGGCCCTCCGGCAGACTGTTCAGCTCGGCGTCGAGCTGGTCGAACCAGAGGTTCTCGAGCGCCTGATAGGCGAAGTCCTGGACCGTGTTGGGCGGAACCTGCTCGCCACCGCCTTCGGCGGCCATGCCGGTCAGGGCTTCTCTGGCGATCGACAGGCGGCCGGGCTGCACGGCCGAGATTTCGCCGTCGATGATGGTCACCCCGTTGGGGCCATAGACGAACGGCAGCCGGCCCGAGACGACAGCGTCGAGCTGGACGCTTTCCGCGAAGCCGGAACGGGTAAAGACCTCTCCGAGCTGGACGTTCTCGAGCACCAGGACGCCCTCCCAGGCGGTGTTGGGATCGAACGGAATCTCGACCGGCTCGAGACTGGCGAAGCCGCCGGCCACCGCCACGCGGCCGCCCGAGACAACCACGCTGGTCGGGCGCAGCTCGAAATCGATGTCTGCGTCCGCGATCGGCAGGAAGGCGTCGATGGACTGTGCCGTCAGGCTCTGGCCCGGCGCGGTGACGAGCGGGGTCAGGCTCACGAAGTCGATCGTCCCGCGCGCCTGGGTCACGGCTCCGACGGGGCTGGTGAAGTCCAGGCCGGTCGTCGAGAAGCGGCCGCCGCTGGTCGCGCCGTCCGGCGTCCAGCGGAAGAAGCCGGTGAAGTCGGCGGGCCCGGAGACCTGATTGCCGACGAAGCGGACCGGCAGCGGGCTGATGTGCGCCGGTTGCAGGCCCTCGGGCGAGAAGCCCAGGCCCGTCGCATCGATCTCGACGCCGCCGCTTTCGCTGAGGCCGGAGTGGGTGATGGTGACGTCCGCGACGCGCTGGCCGCGCGTCGTGTCGCGCAGCTGGAGCGCGCCGGACCAGATCTGACCGGACAGGCCCACCCGGCCCGCGCCACGCAGCGGATGGAAGCGGGTGAGCTGTTCGGTGTCGACGATGAGGCCGTCGGCGATCTGGGCGTCGATGGCCAGGTTGCCGCCCGGGTCGCGCGCCGAGACGCGGCCGGAGGCGTCGGAAACCCGCATGCCCAGGAAAGGCGCGGTGGCCTGGAGCGCCTGGGCCTGCGCCTCGAAGCGCCAGCCGTCGGCGATCGTCAGCAGGGGGGCGCCGGAGACCGGACACAGGCTGGCCGAAACATCGGACACGTCGTTCTCGCCCAGCTCCAGCAGGCCCGCGGTGAAGGGCGAACAGCCGACCGGGACAAAGCTGGTCCGGCCATCGGCGATCCGCAGCAGGCCGTCGGTGCTCAGCGAAGCGTCGCGCGCCAGCCCGAAGTCGAACTCCGCCGCGCCGCTGAGCCGGGCGATGATGCCGTCGGCCATCTGATAGCGGCTGACGTCCACTTGGGCCTGGGGCAGGCCGCCTCCGGAAATGCGCATCAGGAAGCCGCCGCCGCCGGACGCCTCGGGCGCCGCGCCGTAGAGCGGTTGTCCGGCGCGCGGCGTGACCAGGATCTCGCCGCCCGCCGCAGGGCGGATCACCGCCGGTCGCTCGAGCAGGACTTGCGTCCCCGGCGTGCCGGTGCGGATCGACAGGCCGGGCGCGTCGAGCGTGAAAGCCTGGAGCGCGCGCTTGATCGTCGCCTGCTCGGGAACGTCGCCGGCCCCGATGGGACCGAGGATCGGCCAGCGTCCGCCCGCGGCGCGCACGCCGCCGGTCAGGGTCGTCAGGCTGGCGCCCGAATGGCTCGACTGAAGGTCGAACACCCCGGTGACACCGGTCAGGGTCAGCTGGTCCTGCGACAGGGCGTCGGCGGACAGGGCCAGCCCGCCGGTCGCCTCCACGCCCTCCCCGGCCCCGGCGGCCTGCAGATCGTTGAAGGCGAGCGCCAGTCCCTGGTAGAGCACGGCAGACGGGCTCCAGGCGAAGCG
>CAMLNT010000105.1 GCA_946481425.1 uncultured Brevundimonas sp. | reverse complement strand
GCATCAGCTGAACGGCGAAGGTGCCGACCAGCGCCACCGGAATGGCCACGATCGGGATGATCGCCGCCCGCCAGGTCTGCAGGAACACCAGCACAACGATGACGACCAGAACCACGGCCTCGATCAGGGTGTGCTCCACCGAGGCCACGGACTCGGCCACGAACTCGGTCGGGTTGTAGGCGATGTCCAGCTGCATGCCGGGCGGAAGCTGGGCGCGGATCGCCTCCACCTCCTCCAGCACGCGGTCGGCGGTGCCCAGCGCATTGGCGCCCGGCTGCTGGATGATGGCTACGCCCACGCCGCGCTCGCCGTCGAAGAAGCCACGGATGCCGTAGTCCTGAGCGCCCAGCTCCACGCGCGCCACGTCGCGCACGCGCGTCACGCGCCCTTCCGCGTCGGTCTTGATGACCACGTCGGCGAACTGTTCCGGATCGGTCAGCCGGCCCTGCACCTGCACCGGCAGCTGGAAGGCCGCCGCATTGGTGTCGAACGGGGGCTGGCCGATCGAGCCCGCCGCCGCCTGGACGTTCTGGGCCCGGAGCGCCTGGACGATGTCCGGCCCGGTCAGGCCGCGCGCGGCCGCCCGGTCCGGGTCGATCCAGATGCGCATTGAATAGTTGCCGCCACCGAACACCTGGACGTTACCGACACCCTCAAGGCGCAGCAGCCGGTCCCTCAGCGTCGACTGGGCGTAGTTGCCGACATAGTCGATGTCATAGGCGTTCTCGGGCGAGGTCAGCCCAAGGATCATCAGGAAGCCGGATTCCTGCTTGTTCACCGTCACGCCGATCTGGCGCACCTGTTCTGGCAGGCGCGGCTCGGCCAGGGCGACCCGGTTCTGGACCAGCACCTGCGCCGCATCGAGGTCCGTGCCCGGCTGGAAGGTCACGGTGATCCCTACCGCCCCGTCGGAGGTCGAGGACGACGAGATGTAGAGCATTCCCTCGACCCCGTTGACCTCCTGCTCGATCGGCGCGGCGACCGTCTCGGCCAAGGTCTCGGCCGAGGCGCCCGGATAGGCGGTGTTGATGGTGATCGTCGGCGGCGCGATCTCCGGATACTGCGACAGCGGCAGCAGCGGGAAGGCGAACAGCCCCATCACCGTGATGAAGACCGCGATCACGCCCGCGAAGATCGGGCGGTCGATGAAGAAGCGCGAGATGTTCATGGCCTAGCCGCCGACGGAGAAGCTGGCGCTCGACGCCGGGGCCGGCGCCGCGCGAACCTGCTGACCGGCCTCGACCTGCTGGCGCTGGATGCGGCCTGCGGTCGGGGTCACGGGCTGGCCCGGCTGCTGGATGCGCTGGACGCCGGCGATGACCACCCGCTCGCTCGTCTGGAGGCCCGAGCGAATAACCCGAAGGCCATCCACCAGCGGGCCGAGCTCGACCGGCCGCGCGGCCGTCGTGCCGTCCGCATTGACGACATAGACGATGCGCCGCGCCTGATCCGTGACGATCGCCGCGTCGGGCACCAGCAGCGCCTGATAGGGCGCCGTGCCCGCCAGCTGCGCCTGGCCGTACATGCCGGGCCTGAGGAAGCCGTCCGGGTTGTTGATCACACCGCGCAGCCTCACCACGCCCGAGGCCGTATCGACCGTGTTGTCGGTGAAATCGAGATAGCCGACGTGCTCAAAGCCGGCCTCGTCCTGCAGCCGCACGCGCAGCGGCGCCCGCCCGTTCTGGGCCGAGCGCTGGTAGCGCAGCAGGATCGCTTCGGACGCATCGAAGCTGAAGTGAATAGGCGAGGTCGAGACGATGGTGGTCAGCACATCCGCCGCCGACGATCCGCCGGCGACCAGATTGCCCGCATCCGCCCGGCGGTCGGAGATCCGGCCCGAGATCGGCGCCGTCACCCGCGTGAACTCCAGGTCCAGACGCGCCTGGCGCACCGCCGAGTTGGCCGCCGCAAGGGCCGCCTGCGCGGTCTGCATGTTGGCCCGGCGCAGATCCACCGCCGCTTGCGACAGGAAGCCCTCGCCAAAGAGAGTCTCGGCCCGTTCGAACTCGGTGCGCGCCAGGTTGGCCTGGGCCTGGGCCTGGGCGACCTGGGCCTGGGCGGCCGCGACCGCCGCCTGCGCCTGACGCGGATCAAGCGTGAACAGCAGTTGTCCCTGGCGGACGTAGTCGCCGTCCCGGAAGTGGACCGCCTGGATATAGCCGCCGACGCGGGCGCGAACCTCGACGGTCTGCGGCGCCTCGAAACGGCCGGGGAACTCGTCCCAGTCCATCACCTCGCCGACCAGCGGCTGGGAGACCGTCACCTCCGGCGGCGGCGGTGCGCCCTGCTGGGCCTGCGAACCGCAGGCGGACAGGATCATCGTCACCAGGACGAACAGATAGGACAGTCTCGATCCGCGCATGGCGGCTCTCCGGGTCAGAAGGTGCAAGGCCGACCGCCTCCCCCCTGCAGGGACCCGATCGTGCGAGGCGAGATGGGAGCGGTCACGACCATTGTCAACGGCTGTTGACTTATCCATATACGCCGTGGGGAAAATATTTCAGGGAGAGCCCGGTTGGTCGGTCCCCTCGTCCGCCCACGCAACGCCGCCGTCACACGCGACTCGATCCTCGAGGCCGCGCGGCAACGGTTCTCGCGCTTCAGCTACGACGATGTGGGCGTGCGCGACGTAGCCGGCGACGCCGGCGTCGATGCGTCGCTCATCAGCCGCTACTTCGGCTCCAAGGAAGACCTGTTCGCCTCAGCGCTCGACAGCTGCGGCGGCCCCTCGGACATGTTCCACGGCCCGCGCGAAACCTTCGGCCGCCGCGTTGCCGATCAGATCGTCTACAACCCCAAGCGCGGCGACAAGCTTCTGGGCATGCAGATCATGCTGCGCTCGATCGGTTCGGCCCGCGCCTCCGAAATCGTCCAGGCCTCGGCCAGCGAAAACTTCTTCGGCCCCTTCGTCGCCTGGATGGGCGATCCGGACGCCGAAATTCGTGTGCGCATCCTGGGCGGCCTGATGATGGGCCTGTCGATCAGCCGCGAACTCGGTTCTGGCTTCGGCCTGAGCGACGAGGATTGCGCAAAGCTGCGCGACCGGCTGGCGGTGATGATCCAGGCAATCGTGGACGACTGTCCGGCCTGAGGGCCGGTTGCCCCTCTCCCCCGAAGCGCCTATCTCGCCGCCCATGTCCGGACCCGGCCAGGCGGCCCTCGACGATCTCAGCGAAACCTTCGACCTCCTCGGTGACTGGGAGGAGCGCTACCGCTACGTCATTGACCTGGGCTCCGAACTGGCGCCGCTGGACGCCGCCGAGAAGACCCCCTCGACCAAGGTCTCGGGCTGCGCCAGCCAGGTCTGGATCGTGGCCGACCCCCGCGACGACGGCCGGATGGAATGGCGAGGCGATTCCGACGCCCACATCGTGCGCGGCCTGATCGCCATCCTGCTGCGACTGTACAATGGGCTGACCCCGCAAGAGGCCCTCGCCTTCGACGCGCGGGCCGCCGTCGCCCGTCTTGGCCTGGCCGAGGCCCTGTCGAGCCAGCGATCCAACGGACTTTCAGCCATGATCAACCGCCTCCGCTCGGACGCTCAGACCAGCCGGTAGTGCCGGGCCAGCCGATCCAGCGCCAGCCTCAGGGTCGTCTTGCCAGACCGAGCCGGCGCCCCCAGCGTCCGCTCCGCCGCCTGTAGCGCGCTGCCGTAGAGGCAGACCTCCTCGAGGATCTCGCGCAGACCCGGCCCTGCGGCCTCAAGCGCCTTTCTGACCCGCCGCCGCGCCGAAGTTACGCGCGGAGCGCCGGTCGGACCGCGCGCCGTGCGGTCTCTCGGCCCCGACAGCCAGTCCATGGTCAGCCGCCCCTGCACCCCGGCCTGCTCGAAATCCTCGCGCAGCCGCTCGGCCGCCGCCACCTGCGCGGACGTCAGCCAGGGGAGGCCGTCCGGACCCCGCCGCCGCGCCAGCCAGGCGATTGGGCTCTCGCCGCGATTGCGCGTCAGCCGCACGTCCCGCCCCTCGGGGTCCCGGGTCAGCACGGCCTGTCGCATCTGGCCCGGACCGCCCTCGGCCGGCCCGGCCAGGACCCAGCCCCCGTCGGGGCGCGGCGTCAGGCCCGGGTCGCGGCGGATGCGCGTGACGTCGTCCGGTTCGAGCCGCATCAGGGGCCGCCGTCGCCGGTCGGCTCCTACCCGCACCATCCATAGATCTCCGGACCGGTCTAGCCAGGCCCCGGGCCGCGCCAGCGCCGCCAGCGTCCGGTTCGGCGCGCTCACCGCCAGCTCTCCCGATCCCAGCCCGGGGCGCACGGGGACAGCCTGAGGCAGGCCTCCAGCCGCTCCATCATGTCGTCGAACCCCCGGTCATCCCTCAGGTCCTCGATCTGCCGGCAGGCGTGCCCCGCCGTCGTCCGATCCCGTCCAAAGGCGGCGCCGACCCGGTCCAGCGGCCACTGGAAGATCACATAGGCCAGATACATCGCCATCTGGCGGGCTCGGGTCACCCCGGCTCCCCGGCTCTTGCCGCCACCGATCTCCGCACGCGGCACATCGGTGGCCAGCGCCACCAGATCCGCCACCAGACTGGCGGCGCCGCAGTCTCCCCGGACGCGTTCAAGCGCATCTCTCTCAAGGTTCATCATCGTCGTCTCTCTCACTCTCACCGGCGCTCGACCGGTCCCGCCATTCTGCGGACGAGCCCACGAGAGAGGAAAACTTTCCTATCGCTTTCGCGCAATCCCTTTGGGCGTCAGGATCGGTCGCATTGAAAAGCGGGAGTCTGGTGAACGAAAAAGGGGCGCTCCCGGGAGCGCCCCTCGATCAGGTCTGCGGCTGGACTTAGCGGCCGCGACGGGCGGGCTTCCGCCCGCCCTGGCCCAGGCCCATCTGCTTGGCCAGGTCCGAGCGCGCCTTGGCGTAGTTCGGCGCGACCATCGGATAGTCCTTGGGCAGGTTCCACTTGGACCGATACTCTTCGGGGCTCATGTCGTACTTGGTGCGCAGGTGGCGCTTCAGCGACTTGAACTTGCGGCCATCCTCTAGGCAGATCAGGTAGTCAGGCGTAATCGACTTGCGCACCGAGACGGCCGGCTCCTGCGGCGCCTGCGGCGTGGCGTCCTCACCCGACGTCACCTGGGACAGGGCCTTGTGGACATTCTGGATCAGCGCGGGCACATCGGCCGCGTTGATGCTGTTGTTGCCGACGTAAGCCGACACGATGTCGGTCGTCATCTCGATGATTTCAGACTTGTTGTCCATCAGACCAGGTTCCTCGCCGACGCGCGATCTTGCTGACCGCTATTCGCACTGACACAGCAGCCGTCTAGGCAAGTTCGCCTGTGGACACAATAGAGAAACCGTCGTGACTGACGACTCTATTCTCGGGGCCCAAAATCGTTCGAGAGCGCCAGCATGGCAGCGCGCTGCGGAACCGAGTATTCGTCCAACGCCTCATCGTCGCCGTCGCGGATCGCCCGCATCAGGGCCGGCGTCAGGGCCGATGACAGAGACCAGTTCCAGTAACGAAGCACCGTCTGGGCCCGATCGACCGCGATCATGTCATAGGTGATCAGCACATGGTCCAGGCCGGCCATCGAGCCGGGCTCACCAGAGGCTTCCGGACGCCGCAGGCCGCGCCAGAGACTGCGCACCGCATCTCGCGGAAGCCCCGTCGCCTTGCACAGCACCGCCAGCGGTTCTCCGCCGAGATCAGTAAAGATCTTGGCTCCGGTCATGGGCTTGATGCCGGCCAGGAACGAGATCTCCGATGCCAGTTCCCGGGTCAGACCACCCGCGGCGACCTCGATCGCCTGATCCAGGCTCTCGTAAGGGCTTTTCTCGACAGCGCCCCGGTTCCTCTGCCGGCGTTCGATGAACTGAAGCGCCTTGCGCGCCAAGGGGTCCTGCCAGTTCTCTTCGGCCGCCATGGCAAAGACGTCGTCGACGATTTCCTGCAGCACTTCGCGCGACACGGCGAACCGCTGAAGGATGGTGCGGCGGTCTTCAGGCCCGCACCACCAGAACATCACATAGGCGCTCGACGGCCTCAGCTCGGCGCGGCGCAGCAGGTGCTCGGCCAGGTAAGGGGCCTCGCGGCTTGCCGCCACGATCTCCTCAATGGCGATCTGCGACAGCCGCGCCTGCGTGTTGCGCAGCACGCGCTCGATCACCGGCGCTTCCATCTGGGCGACCAGGGCGTCGGTCACCGTCTCACTCAGTCCGCGACGCGCGGCCATTGCGAGGCGCTGCTCCGGCCCCGCATCCTGGGCGCAGGCGACCAGGTCGGCGTCGGTTAGGGCGTTGCATTCCGTCAACAGGAGTTCCGCCGCCCCGCAGTCGTCGCGCAGCAGCAGGCGCGTCAGGCTATCCGGGATTTCCGCAAGCGGCGCCACGCGGCGCGCGACCCTCAGGCGTTCCTCGGGCTCGGCCTCCTTGAGCAGTTCGACCAGCAGATCGCCCACCACCGCCCGCTCGAAGGCATTGACCCGGCTGCCCGGCAAACTGACCACATCGGCGAGGCGCTTGAGCAGGGCGCGGCGTGCGCGGGAGCCCCCTTCGGGCGCGCCCGAGGGGGCCGTCGGCGCAGGGAGGGCGCGTTCCGGCTCGCTCATCCCCCGACTATTCGCCCGGCCAGGTTAACCGCCTGTGACACCCCTAGTCGAACCGCGCCCAGGCCGAGCGGCTGTCCGGCGTCAGGTCAAACGCGGCCTCGACCGCGCCCGCCTGTTCAAACGTCAGTGTCAGGGTGACCCGGCCGTCCGTGGCGTGCGCCGGATCGAAGCCCATCAGCATCAGGTGAAGCGCGCTTCCGGGTCGCACCTCGACCGGCGTGTCCCAGGCCGCGTCCGCGACCATGTCCGGCCTCGGCCCGGACCGGTCGATGCGGTGAAGCTCCACGCTGTCGGCGCAGGCGCACGAGACGCCGACCAGCCGGTCCGGCCCGCCGGTGATGCTCAGATAGGCCGCGACGTCGCCCGGCTCGCCCGGATCGGCCACGATGCGGCGGCTCAGCGTCAGGCCGCCAGCCTCGATCGCCGCCTGCTCCGCCGCGCGGGCCGGCGTGGCGACCACGGCCGCCCCGTCTTGCCGGTAGTCGAAGCCGCCGAACTCGACCCAGGCCCCGTCCCGCTCTACCAGACCGCGCGACGTATAGGTGCCGTCGTCCGCCACCCGGACCACCGACCTCAGGCTCTCGATCCCGTCCAGCCCGTGGACCGTCTCCTCGATCGCCAGCGACCCGTCGGCCTCGGGCCTGATCGTGCCGGTCGTATGGAAGCCGCCCGAGGTGAAATAGTGGAAGATCAGATCGCCGCTGTCCTCATCGGCGAAGACCAGCGTCTCGCCGCCATAGGCCCCGCCGTTCACGGCATGGACGGCCCGCACGGCATGGCCGCCGACCGCCCATTCCCAGCGCACCACGTCCTCCACGGCGTCCGGGCCGATCCCGGTCCCGCGCCAGGTCCGCCCGATCAGGGGGTAGAGCGGCCGAAACGGGTCCTGCGCCCGCGCCTCGGCCGCCGGCAGGTCCTGCGCCATCGCGGGCAGGCCCGCCGTCAGGGCGGCGATCCCGGCCGCCAAGGCCATCAGGGCTCGTCTCATGCCGGCTCTCCCACAGCTTGCTGCTCGCGCCGGGCGCGGGCCAGCAGCATGTCGAAATGATCCCTGAGCGCCGCGACGCCCCGGTCGAAATAGGCCACATCGCGATAGGTCCGGGCCTGCATCACCCCGCCCTCC
>CAMLNT010000104.1 GCA_946481425.1 uncultured Brevundimonas sp. | reverse complement strand
TCATGTAGATGTTGGTGCCGTCCAGGTTGAACGAATAGCCCGTCGGCACGACCAGTCCGACCACCGACTTGGAGGCGCCGGCGCGTTCCATCTTCTGCATCAGGCTCGGCAGGGCGGCCTCGGACGACGAGGTGCCGAGCACCAGCAGGAGTTCTTCCTTGAGGTAGCCAATCAGCTTGAAGATCGAGAAGCCGTTGCGCCAGGCGACCACGCCCAGGATGCCGATCACGAAGATCAGCGACGTCAAATAGAAGGTCGCGATCAGGGCGAGCAGATTGGCGATGGCCGACAGGCCGTACGCGCCGATCGTGAAGGCGAACGCCCCGAACGCCCCGATCGGCGCGGCTCGCATCAGGATGGCGACGAGTCGGAAGACGACCTGGCTCAGGGCGTTCAGAACCTTCTCGACCGGCTCGGCGGCGTCGCCGACGATGGCCAGGGCCACGCCGAACAGGATCGACACGAACAGGGTCTGCAGGATGTTGCCGTCGACGAAGGCGCTGACCAGCGTGTCGGGAATGATGCCGAGCAGGAAACCCTGGATGGTCGATTCATGGGCGGCCTGGGCGTAGCCCTCGACGGCCGATGCATCGAGCGAAGCCGGATCGATGTTGAGCCCCTGCCCAGGCTGGATCACGTTGGCCACGACGAGGCCGACGATGAGGGCGAGCGTCGAGAAGAACAGGAAATAGGCGAAGGCCTTGGCGGCCACCCGGCCGACCCGGCCGAGATCGCGCATGCCAGCGATGCCGATGGTGATGGTGAGGAAGATCACCGGGGCGATGATCATCTTGACCAGCTTGATGAAGCCGTCGCCGAGCGGCTTCAGGCTCTCGCCGAGCTCCGGCCAGAAGTGGCCGACGACGCCCCCCAGGACGATCGCGACGATGACCTGGAAATACAGGCTGAAATAGATCGGCTTGCGACCGCCCGATGCGGTCTCGCCGTGAGCCGTATGCAGCACCCTAGTCCTCCCGAGACGGACTTTGTCCGCCGCTACAACCCGTCTTGGCGCGGGCTGTGACACACTATCCGATGCGCCCAAGTCTCGCCGCAAATCGCGCAGGCCTTTCGCGATAGCGCTGATTTTTCCGCATGTTGGTCTGGCGTTGCGGCTGTACGGGGCGCCAGGTTGTGCGATTTTCCGCACACCCCTATGGCCATTTGTGCGGATTTCCGCCCTTATGTGACGATGTTGGCTCGGGCGCTTCCTGAATCGACGCAATGGCGTCTCTTCGCGGCCGCGTGGCTCGTGGTGGGCGTGCTGGCCGTCCTGGGCGCCGGGTCGCTGGCCCGCCTGGACGCGGAAGCTTCCGCTGAACGGCAGGCGCAGACGGCGGCGGCCCTGCATGGCGCAGTGCTGCGTAGTGAACTCGACCGCCAGCGAACGGCGCCGTCAGCGCTCGCCCGAGACCCTGACCTGCTCGCCCTGCTGCTGGCCCCCTCCCCCGAGCGCAGCGATGACGTCAGCGCCAAGCTGGAAGAACTGGCCGTCGAAGTCCGCGCGGCGGCCATCTATCTGCTGGATCGGGACGGCGCCGCGTTGGCCGCCAGCAACTGGCGCGAGCCGACGAGCTTCGTAGGCTCCAACTACCGCTTCCGCCCCTACTACTCGGACGCCATCTCCGACGGCGAGGCGGCCTTCTTCGCGCTTGGCACCGTCAGCGGGCGACCGGGCCTCTACCTGTCCCGGCGTATCGACGGGCCGGACGGCAGGCCTGCGGGCGTCATCGTGGCCAAGGTGGAGTTCGACGCCCTCGAGGCTGCCTGGCGCAACTCCGAGGAACCGACCTACGTCACGGATGCCGACGGCGTGGTCGTCATCACCACGACCCCGGGCTGGCGATTCCGCGCCACCCGGGCGCTGAGCCCGGAGCAGCGCCGGCGACTGGCGACCCAGCAGACGGCGGGCGCCAGCATCGAAGACCTGCCGTTCTCGCCGCCGGACAACGGCCTGCTGCGCCTGGACACGGACGGCCGGACGGGCCGCTACGCCCATGCGACGGACTCGACGATCGGCCTGGACTGGACACTGCACCTGCTCTGGCCAGCGGATCAGGTGCTGTCCCGCGCCGTCGGGGCGGCGCAGGTTCTGGGCCTGCTCAGCACGGCGCTGCTGGCGGCGCTCAGCGGTGTGCTGCTCAGACGACGCCAGCGCGCCGTCGCCCGCGCGGCGGAGGACGAACAGGCCAGAGCCCGGCTGGAGGCCGTGGTCGCCGCCCGCACCACCGAACTCAGCGGCGCCAACCGGCGCCTCAGCAAGGAAATCGACGAGCGCCGAAGGCTCGAGAAGGACCGGCAGGACCTCGAAGACCGGCTTGTGCAGGCCAACAAACTGGCCACGCTTGGCCAGATCGCCGCCGGCGTCGCGCATGAGATCAACCAGCCGGTCGCGGCGATCCGCACCCGGGCGGAAACGGCGGGTCTGCATCTTGGCCGCGATGACGCAGAAGCCGCCGCCCGGTGCCTGGAGGAGATCGGCGGCCTGACCGAGCGGGTCGGCGCCATCACCGAGGAATTGCGGGCTTTCTCGCGCAAGAGCCAGTCGGAGGTCGTGGCGGTCGATGTCAGCCAGGCGATCGACGGGGCCTTGATGCTCGTGTCGCACCGGCTTCGTGAGAAGGGCATCGAGCTGGCCCGGAGCGTGGATCCGGACGGCCTCGCGGTCCGCGCCGAGCGTAATCGCCTCGAACAGGTGGTTCTCAACCTGCTCCAGAACGCCATCGAGGCTCTCGATGGCGTCGACCACGGTCGGATCACCGTCGACGCCCGGAGCGACGGTGAAAAGGTGGTGATCCGGATCGCGGACAACGGACCAGGACTGTCCGAAGCCGTTCGAGACCGCCTGTTCACGCCATTCACGACCGACAAGCCGGCGGGCCTCGGGCTGGGCCTGGTCATCAGTCGCGATATCGTGGCGGGCTTCGGCGGCGAGCTGCTGCATGACCCCGCAAGTCCCGGCGCCGCCTTCCGCATCGTTCTGGCGAGGGCGGTATGACGCCCCCCCGGGCCAATCGTGTCGTGCTGGTCGAGGACGACGACGCCTTCCGCTCTGCGCTCGCGGAACGGCTCATCCTGGCTGATCTGGACGTCAGCGCTTTCGCGTCCGCCGAGGCTGCGCTGAGGGCCTTGAGCGACCACTTCGAGGGCGTGGTGGTCACCGACCTGCGCATGCCCGGCATGGACGGCCGTCAGTTGGCAGAGAGGATCCGAACACTCGATGCCGACCTTCCCGTCGTCCTGATGACCGGCCACGGCGACATCGGTGATGCCGTCGACGCCATGAAGCAGGGCGCCTACGACTTCCTGACCAAGCCCTTCGCGTCGGACCGTCTGATCGAGACACTTGGGCGCGCCCTTGAGAAGCGAACGCTCGTGCTCGACAATCGTCGTCTGTCGGCGCTCGCCGTGGAGACCGAAGACTCCATCCCGTTGAGCGGCGAGAGCGCCGCGGCGGTCGCCCTGCGCGCGGCCGTGCGCGAACTGGCGCAGGCGGAGGTCGATGTCCTGATCGAAGGCGAGACCGGCTCGGGCAAGGAGGCCATAGCCCGCGCCATCCACGCGGCCGGACGTCGTCGGCTGCGCCCGTTCGTGGCGGTGCCATGCGGTTCGCTGCCGGAGGACGATGCGGAAGCCCGGTTGATGGGTCAGGAAGCAGCCATCGGGTCCGGCGCCGCTCGTCGGCGCGAAGGGCAGATCGAGCAGTCACATCAGGGGACGCTGTTTCTAGATGAGGTCGACCTCGCGCCCCGGGCCGTGCAGATGCTGCTGCTCAGGGTCCTCGAGGAACGCGAGATCAGGCCCGTGGGCTCGCCGGAGGCGCGGGCGCTGGACCTTCGCGTGCTGGCAGCCACCAAGTCCGACGCGGCGCTGGCCGTCGAGCGCGGACAGCTGCGGCCCGACCTCTACTATCGGCTCAATGTCGTTCGCTTGCGCGCGCCCGCGCTGCGCGAGCGGCGTGACGACATTCCGCTGCTATTCGCGCGCTTCCTGGCCAGGGCCTCGGCGCGGCTTGAACGAGAGATGCCCCCCGTTACCCAAGCCGTGCGGCGACGTCTGCTCGAGCACGACTGGCCGGGCAATCTCAGGGAGCTTTCGAACTACGCCAATGAGGTAGCGCTGGGGCTGGCGACGCCGCCCGACACCGCCGAGACGAGAGCCAGCCTGTCGGACCGGGTCGCGCGCTACGAGGCGGAACTCATCCGGGAAGCCCTGGCCGCCTGCCGCGGGGATATCCGCCAGGTGACCACCGCGCTGCAGGTCCCGCGAAAGACCCTCTACGACAAGATGGCGCGCCACGGCATCCAGGCTTCGGCTCACCGCACGCCGGGCAAGTCCGCCTAGCTTGATTCCCATCGAGCCAGCGCGGCCTCGACCGTAAGCAGGCCTCGCCGTGTCTCGTCGATCCCGGCCGGCGTGGCCAAGAAACGCGGCGCCGGCGCAGGCTGGGCGATGCCGCCGACCGTCGCATAGGTTCCGCGACCCTGATTATGAGCATGGCCGGGCGCTTCCATGAACGACAGGACGGGCGTCACGCAGGCATCCAGGCCTTCAAACGTCGCGGCCCATTCGTCGCGCGTGCGCGTGGCGAAGATCTCTGTGAAAACGGCCTGCATCTCGCCCCAGCCGGCGGGATCGTACTGGACGAACCGGTCCGCCGGCAGACCCAGGCCCGCCAGCAGTTGCGCGAAGAACTGCGGCTCGAGCGCTCCAACAGCGACATACTCGCCGTCGGCGCAGGCGTAGCAGCGATAGAACGGCTTGCTGCCGTCCAGCAGGTTGCTACCGCGCTCCGGGCGCCAGAGGCCGGAGGCGGTGAAGGCGTGGAACATGCTGGCCAGCAGGGCCGAACCATCGGTCATGGCGACATCGACGACCTGACCGGCGCCGGTCACGCGCGCCTGCATCACGCCGGCCAGGAGGCCGACGACGGCGAACATCGCCCCGCCCCCATAGTCTCCGACGAGGTTCAACGGCACGGGCGGCGGCCGGGTCGGGTCACCCATGGCGTGCAGGGCGCCGGTCAGGGCGATGTAGTTGAGGTCGTGGCCCGCGCGCGGCGCCATCAGCCCTGTCTGGCCCCAGCCGGTCATGCGCGCATAGACGAGGCGGGCGTTGCGTTGAAGGCAGACATCCGGGCCCAGGCCGAGGCGTTCCATCACGCCAGGCCGGAACCCTTCGATCAGGGCGTCGGCGTGCGCGACCAGGTCCAACACCCTGTCCCGGTCTTCGGCCTGCTTGAGGTCGAGATGCACATGCGACCGGTTGCGATGAAGGACGGCGCCGCCCGTGTCGTCCCAGGTCTGGCCGGAGTTCGGCGGCCGCGCGATCCGAACGACGTCCGCGCCGAGGTCCGCCAGGATCATGGCGGCCAGCGGCGTGGGACCGATGGCGTCCATCTCCACGATCCGCAGGCCCTCAAGCGGCCCCAGGCCCGGTGTCATGTGCATCTCCGACAGTCGCTCGCGTACGCCGACCAGACTGGCAGCATTCCGTCACCGGCAGAAGCGCGATCAGGCCGGCCGCCATGCATTGGCGGGAAGTGTCACGCCTCTCCCTGGGCCTGACCGGATGAAGGATTGCCCGCGATTTCCATGCTGAGCCTCGCGGCCCCGTCTCCCGCAGGGCTATCAGCGCTTCGGCGACAGGGCCGCGGCGGCGCGCGCCAGGTCCGTGATACCGGCCCAGTCACGGGCGTCGATCAGAGCTTTCGGTGCGACCCACCCGCCGCCGACACAGGCGACGTTGGACAAGGCGAGAAAGTCCGGAGCGCTCGCCGCGTCGATGCCGCCGGTCGGACAGAACTTCACATCGGCGAAGGGCCCGGCCCAGGCCTTCAGCATGGCTACCCCGCCCGCTGGAACGGCCGGGAAGAACTTGAACGCCGAAAGGCCTGCCTGGAGGCCCGCCATGAGCTCGGACGCCGTGGCCACGCCGGGCAGAAGAGGAATGGCATCGGCCGCCAGCAGGTCGGGCGTCAGACCGGGGCTGACCGCAAACTGCGCGCCGGCGTTTGCCGAACGTTCGATGTCGGCAGGCGTCAGACAAGTGCCCGACCCGACCACCGCCTCAGGCACATCTGCGGCGATGGCCGCGATGGCTTCAAGCGCCACCGTCGTTCGCAGGGTGACTTCCAGCACGCTCAGGCCTCCGGCCGTCAGCGCCCGCGCGAGCGGCGCAGCGTCTTCCACCCGCTCGATCGTCAGCACGGGGATGACGATCGCCCTTTGCATCAGCTCGATCATGGCTTGATCCTTTCGAGGGCGTGGGCCGCGCCCAGCAGCGCTGCGTGTTTGTGCAGGATGACGTGGGTCGGGATAGCCTTCATGTAGTCGACGAACCGGCCTTTGCGCTCGAAGCGCTCGCGGAACGGGCTGGCCTTCAGGAAGTCCAGGATGCGCGGCGCGATCCCGCCCGCGATATAGACGCCGCCCCGTGCCCCGGTGGTCAGCGCCACGTCACCGGCGACGGCGCCCAGGATGGCGCAGAACCGAGCCAGCGTCGCACCACAGGGGCTGTTCCAGTCTTCCAGCGCCTGTCGCGTGATCTCGGCGGGATCGTCGATGCTGGTTTCGCGCCCTTCGATCTCGGTCAGCGCCCGGTGCAGGTTCACAAGGCCTGGACCACAGATCAGACGCTCGACCGAAACCCTATCGTAGCGCCGTCTCAGGATGCGCAGGATTTCGTCCTCGACCGCGTCGCCCGGCGCGAAGCAGACGTGGCCGCCTTCGCCCGGCATGGCCATCTCGCCGCCGTGGCCATCCCGGATCAGGGCCGAGACGCCGAACCCTGTGCCGGGACCCAGCACCGCGATCGCCGCAGACGGGTCGCCCTCGACCGGTCCGCCTAGCGAAGCCAGTTCGCCCGGCGGCACCACCGGCGCCCCCCAGGCCAGCGCCTCGAAATCATTGATCAGCCGCGCCGTCTTCAGGCCAAGGCCTTCCAGTTCCGTCTCGGACACACGCCAGGGTGAGTTGGTCAGGTCGATCTCACCCTGCCTGACCGGGCCCGCTACGGCCAGGACCGCATAATCGGGCCGCTGATCGCGGCCGGCGATATAGTCGCGCACGGCGGCGAGGAAGGTCGGGTGCTCCTGCGCCGGAAAGCTCTCCTGCTGTTCCAGGGCGAACCGGCCCTGCTGCCAGCGCGCCAGGGCGAACCGGGCGTTGGTCCCGCCGACATCGCCGACGAGGGCGAGCGTGCCGTCCTCCATGGTCATCAGCGCATCCTCCTCGCCTCAGGCGTCGACCGCGCGGTCCACGATGTTGGGGTTGGGCGGACTGTCGTCGCGCGGCCGACCGATCGCCGCCGCGCGGCCCGAGAGCGGACCGAAGCAGACCGAGGCGCCCTCCTCCGCCGTCGAGACGGATTGCCGGAACGACGCGAACAGCTCTCGCCCATAGCCCCAGGACGAACCCTCGGCATGGGCGTCGCTGCGCTGGACCGCCGGTCGCGCGGAGACGTCTCCCGCGCCAACCGTCGTCAGCACCCCGGCCTCGGCGTCCAGCCGGATAATGTCGCCGTCCCTCACATGGGCCAGCGGTCCGCCGGCCAGCGCCTCGGGCGACACATGAATCGCCGCCGGCGTCTTGCCCGAGGCGCCCGACATCCGGCCATCGGTGACGAAGGCCACCTTGAAGCCCTTGTCCTGTAACACGCTCAATGCGGGTGACAGGCTGTGCAGCTCCGGCATGCCGTTGGCGCGCGGCCCCTGGAACCGCA
>CAMLNT010000103.1 GCA_946481425.1 uncultured Brevundimonas sp. | reverse complement strand
GTCGATCCGCCTGCGCAAACAGGTGCTGAATCCGTCCTTCCGCAAGAAGCGCGTCAAGGACGACTAGAACTGAAAACGCCCGGGACCTCGGTCCCGGGCGTTTCTCTTTTCGGGCTGGGAGCCCGGCCTAAAGACCGAGCGCCCGGCGAATCTCGTCCCAGTCGACCAGCTTGAAGTTCTGCTGGTCGCGGACCGTGTCCAGAGCCTCGCCCTCGGTGTCCGCATCATCCTGCATGACGACCAGGCCGGATCCGTAGGGGCCGACCCGACCGCCCATGGCGGCCACGCCATCGGTTCCGGTCACGGCATCGACCCCGTTGGCCGGAACGACCGAGAACCGGCCCCGATAGTCCAGCTCGGCCCCATCGGCCCGGTAAACCGCGAACGCGCTGTCTCCCTGCGACGACACGATCAGCCAGGACGCGCCATCGGGCTCATGCAAAAGGGTCATGCCTTCGACATCCGGAACCAGCCGGTCCGACGGCGCGGGCTCGATCAGGCGACCGGAAGCCACGCCCGTCCCGGCCGTATCGAACAACCAGATGCCCGCGGCCTCTTCCCCGACATAGAGCCGGCCGCGCTGGTCATCGACCGCACACCCTTCCGGCTGGGTCGGAACCGAGAAGCGCCGCTCCTCGACCGCCTGCATCGACCCGTCCGCAGCCGCCCAGACCCGCACCTGCCGGATCTGGCCATCGGTCGAGTTGATGAAGACCAGGAAGTCGGAGCCCCGCCGGCCAACGCACAGGCCGTACGGCTCGGTCAGGTCCAGCGGCGCCACGCCCCAGGGCGTCAGCTCGAAGGTCTGGGGGTGCATCAGATAGAGCGCGGCGCCCATGCGGCCCCGGTCACTAGCCGCGACCAGGACCCGCTCGCCCGCAGGCGTCGGAAAGCCGCCGCGCAGGTCGACGTTGTTGAGCCGTCCGTCCGGAATGAAGCTCAGGACCTGCCCGTCCAGGTCATAGGCGTAGAGCCCGGCCTGCTTGTCTGTCCCCAGGATGACGGCGCGCGACGGGTCGGTCGGGTCGACCCAGATTTCCGGATCGTCGGCGGCGTCCGCCCGCGTCGTGCCGACCGCCACGGTCTCGGCGGTGGCGGGCACCGGCGTCCCAACCCCGACGGCCATCCGCCGCGAATCCGAGAAGGCTTCGGGATCAAATAAGACGCATCCCGATGTTGAGATGGCTACGGCGATAGAAAGAATAAAACCGACATATTTGCTTCGAACAAACATCACTGGCGCTCCGAGTACGTCCTAAACTATGGCAACGCTCGTTCACACATGAACAACAGCCAGTCAATGAATGGCATGTTACTCTAGGATGACAGAAATATGAAACGCGCTCTTCTTGCCGTAGCGGCCGCCGCGCCCATGCTGCTGGCGCTCGAGGCTCAGGCCCAGGAAGTGATCGAAACCTCGACCGCTGGCGATCCGGCCCGCGTCGAGGACATCATCGTCACCGGCGCTCCGGTGTTCCGCAACCGGACCGACGACACCAATCCGGTCCTGTCCTACGACCTCGAATACTTCCAGCGCTTCGAGCCGCTGTCGGTCGGCGACGCCCTGCGCCGCGTGCCGTCGGTGACCTTCCTGTCCGACGTCCTGGAATCGGACGGCGCGCGTTTGCGCGGCCTGGACCCGGGCTACACCCAGATCCTGATCAACGGCGAGCGGGTTCCCGGCGCCGGCGATGACCGGTCGTTCTTCGTGGACCGAATCCCGGCCGAACTGATCGAGGGCATCGAGATCGTGCGGTCGCCGTCCGCCCGCCGGTCGGGCGACGCGGTAGCCGGGGCCATCAACATCGTCCTGCGCGACGCCTACACCCTGGACGGCGGCTATGTCCGCGGCGGCCTGCGCTACTTCGACAACGGCGAGTTCCGCGAGCACTTCGGCGCGACCTGGGGCGGCGAGTTCGGCCCGGGCCGGCTGATCGCCAGCTTCGACATGCAGGACCGCTACAATCCCAAGATCAAGTTCTCGCAGCGGTTCGACGAGCCGGCCGATGCGCCGAACGATCCGGACAATGTCGAACTGCAGGACGACACCCGCGACGGCACCGACTATTCGTTCAATGGGGCCTATGAGGTCGACTTGGGCTACGGCTCGCTGGAGCTGTCCGGCGTCTATGTCCGCACGGACCGGACCGAGACCGAGAACTCCTACGAGTATCCGGACGGCGATGTCGATCCGGACAATCTGGAAGTCTACACACCGCAGCTCGAAGAGATCCTGTCAGAGAACCTGTCGCTGCGCGCCGGCTATGCGGTCGACGCCATGGGCGGCGAGACCCGCCTGCGGCTCGGCTTCGCCCGGTACACCGATGACATCCAGGGCGTGGAGACCGAATTCGCCTATCTGGAAGACGCGACGCCGTTCCCGGACGCGGACGAGATTCAATCGGAGCGGAGCGACACCCAGCTGGAAGACACCGAGTGGACCTTGCGGGTCGAGCACGAGCGGGGCGTCGGCCACGGCGTGACCCTCGAGTTCGGTCTCGACTATCTCAACAAGGAGCGGACCCTGCTCCTGCAGACGGCCGAGTTCGAGGACGACTCCGTGCCGGACTTCCCGGCTCCGCTCCCGGCCTTCGCCTATGAGCCGTTCGAGATCGTAGACGGCGGCGATTCGACGATCGAGGAACAGCGCTTCGAGCCCTTCGCGGTTCTGTCGGGAGTTTACGGCATCGCCAGCTGGGAAGCCGGCCTGCGCGTCGACCTGTCGGAAACGACCATTGAGGATCGCACGGTCTCCCAGACCATCGAGAGCGAACATCAGCTACTGCTGCCCTCGGCCTCGGTGCGGTTCGATCTGACCTCCGAAGACCGGATCATCGTTTCCGGCGGCCGTACGATCCGTCGTCCGAGCTTCAACTTCCTGTCGCCGGCGACGCTGGAGGAGGAAATCGGGGACTCGGACTTCGTCGGCAATCCCGAGCTGGAGCCGGAGACGGCCTGGGGCTTCGACGTCGGCTACGAGCGCCGTCTGGGCCGCCGCGGTGTCGCGGGTCTGAACTTCTTCTTCCGCGACGTCACCGACCTGATCGAATACGTCAACACGGGCGCCGAGGGTTCGGAAGGGCCGGGCACCTTCATCTACACCGTGGCGAACGTCGGCGACGGCCAGGTGTGGGGCCTGGAGTTCGACCTTTCGACCCCGCTTGACGTGATCGGAATGCCGGACACGGGCGTCTATCTGAATCTGTCCTGGCTCGACTCGCAGGTCGAGGACTTCATGGGGGAGCGCCGCTTCAACGGCCAGTCGGACTACGCCTTCTCGGCCGGCTTCACCCACGACATCCCGGCCTGGCAGTCGGCGTTCGGAGCCAGCTACTACAGCCAGGGCGACGCCTATGACCGCTTCCTGGCCGAAGAAATCACCACCTCGTATGGCGACAACCTCGAGATCTTCCTGGAGCGCCGCTTCGGCGAGAACGTCGTCCTGCGCCTGACGGGTACGAACCTGTTGAACGCCTCCAAGGACGAGGTCTTCGACAAGTTCGACAACGAGGCCGACCAGCTGGCCCGGGATTACGACGAGTACGAGCTCGAGACCGAGGAAGCCGGTCCGGTCTGGCAGGTCGCGCTGCGCTGGACCTTCTAGAACCCTGAGGGGGCCTCCGGGGGGAGGTCGGGGCGGCGGCCGCGGACACGGCCGCCGTCCTTCCTTTTTGCGCGGTGCCTTGCCCGACCGACGATGGCCGGTTAAGGCGCGGCCATGGCCAAGATCACCTATATCGAACACGACGGCACCGAGCACTCGGTGGAGGTCAAGCCGGGCCTTTCGGTGATGGAAGGCGCGATCCGCAACAATGTGCCGGGCATCGACGCCGACTGCGGCGGGGCCTGTGCGTGCGCGACCTGCCACGTCTATGTCGACGACGCCTGGCGCGAGGCCACGGGGTCATCCTCGGCCATGGAGGAGTCGATGCTCGACTTCGCCGAGGGCGTTCAGGAGAACAGCCGCCTGTCGTGCCAGATCCGGGTCACGGACGCGCTGGACGGGCTGGTCGTGCGCCTGCCCGAGAACCAGCACTAGCCGGACGCCAAAAACACCGTCCAAGTCGTCCAAGTCGTCCGGGTCGTCCGGCTTCCGTCGCCTATCGACGCGGCGGCGCCGGTCCGCGAACCATGTCAAAGACCGAAGAAGCGCCAGTCTAGGACAGGTTTCGGCGGCGGGGAAAACGCGCCCCCGACGGACGGCCGTCATCCTTGGAATCAGGGCGTTGGGCCTCGACCGGACGGGCGATCAGCAGTCGCCGCAGTCGTTGCCGCCGGTCATTTCGACCTGAAGGGTGGCGTGGCCGACGTTGAAGCGGGCCTTCAGCATGGCCTGGGCGTCGGCGTAGAAGCCGGCAGGGGGCGGCTCGGCGCGGACGAGGTGGACGGTCAGGGCGCGTTCGGTGGTCGACAGGCTCCAGACGTGCAGATGGTGAGCCTCAATCACACCGGGGAGCGCTGACAGGGCTGCCTGAACGGCGTCAACGTCGAGGCCGGCGGGGGCGGAATCGAGCGCCATGTCGAGGGACTCGGTCAGCAGACTCCAAGTCCCCCACAGGATGACGGCGACTATGAGCAGGCCAACGAGCGGATCGATCCAGCTCCAGCCGGTGAAAAGCATCAGCGCGCCCGCGACGACCACGCCCAGCGAGACAGCGGCGTCGGCGATCATGTGCAGCCAGGCCCCGCGGGCGTTCAGGTCGTGCGCCCGGCTGGACATGAACAGCAGCGCTGTCCCGAGGTTGATCAGGAAACCGATGCCGGCCACGACCATGACGGTGTCGGAGGCGACCTCGGTCGGCTCGAACAGGCGTCGGCCCGCCTCGATCGCGATGGCGCCGCAGGCGAAGACGAGCAGGATGGCGTTGCCGAGGGCGGCCAGAACAGTCGCCTTGCGATAGCCGTAGGTGCGTTTGCGGGTCGCGGCGCGGCGGGCCAGCCAGGCGGCGCCGCCCGCCAGGCCCAGACCCAGCACGTCGGACAGGTTATGCCCCGCATCGGCGATCAGGGCGGTGGACTGCGAGATCAGCCCATAGCCGAATTCGATGATCACGAAGCCGAGGTTCAGGATCAGGCCGACGGCGTAGCGCCAGTCGTCAGGCGCGGCGTGATGATGGTGATGGCCGCCGGGCCCGTGAGCATGGCCGGGAGCATGGCCATGCTGGTGATCATGATCGCCGTGCGCGGGGTCGTGAGCGTGATGGTGGCCCATGGTCCCGGTTTAGGTCCCGTCGCGCCGGTTCGCTAGTGGCCGTGCTGGACCAGCACGAAGGCGGCGATGAGGATCAGCACCAGCCCGAGCGCCACGCCTTCGAACCGGGCCAGCCGCTGCAGCCGGAACCGCTCCACGCCAACGAGGGCCAGGCCGGTGAAGACCACCATGCCCAGAACCGTGCCGGCTGCGAAGGCGAGGGTCAGAAGGCCGACCACGCCCCAGCCATGAACCCCGGCGCCGACGTAGACCGGAAGAAGCGCCTCCCCGGGCGAGGCGGCGAGAAAACCGACCAGGCCCCAGATGGCCGCCGCGTCCGAAACCCGCGGCCGCTCCAAGGCCTGGGCGCCGACGCCCGCGAGCGCCGGGGCGCGGAACCAGGCGCGGCCGAGATACCAGACACCCAGGGCCAGCAGGAGCGCGGCGGCCACGAGCGGCATGGCCCGGGTGATCCACGGCGCCATTCCGCCGGCAAGCGTCAGGAGAGAGCCGACTACGGCGGTCGAGGCGATGTGCGCCAGACCCGCCAGCACCACGACCGCCAGGGTGACGGCGCGGCTCCACCCCTGTGCGCGCCCGACCGCCACGAAGGGCAGCCAGTGGGTCGGCAGGACGGCGTGCAGAAGCGAAGCCAGGAACCCGGCGCCGATCAGCGACAGAAGCGAGGCTTGCGACAGGTCGCCGGACAGGTCGAGGGGAAGGCCCATGCCGGGAGCGTTTAGAATGTTATGATGTAACGGTCCATAGCTTATTCCTCCGTTACGCCCGGGACCGACGCGGGGTAGGGAGAACCATCGTCGGCGCCTCCTTCGTCTTGCCCCGGAACGCGCGAGAGGCCAGAACGGCGCCGAACAACGGAGACAATGCCGATGGCCGCCGAATCCAGCTGGAACATGCCCGCGGGCGAACTCATGAAGGGCAAGAAGGGCCTGATCATGGGGGTGGCGAACGCCAACTCCATCGCCTGGGGCATCGCGACCCAGCTGGCGGCTCAAGGAGCCGAGCTGGCCTTCACCTATCTCGGCGAGGGGCTGGAGCGCCGGGTGCGGCCGCTGGCCGAGAGCGTGGGCGCCAAGCTGCTGATCCAGGCCGACGTGACCGACGACGCCTCGATGGACGCGGCCTTCGCCGAGCTGGAACGCGAGTTCGGCACGATCGACTTCGTGGTCCATTCGGTGGCCTTCGCCAACAAGGACGAGCTGAAGGGCTCGTTCGTGGAGAACACCAGCCGCGACAGCTTCCTGCTGGCCATGAACATCTCGGCCTTCAGCTTCGTCGACGTGGCCAGGCGGGCGTCCAGGCTGATGCCGAACGGCGGCTCGCTGGTGACGATGACCTATCTGGGCTCGGAGCGGGCCATCCCGAACTACAACACCATGGGCGTGGCCAAGGCCGCGCTGGAGGCCGCGACCCGCTACATCGCGCGCGACCTGGGGCCCAAGGGCATCCGGGTGAACGCCATCTCGGCGGGGGCGATGCGGACGCTGTCGCTGGCCGGGATTTCCGGCGGACGCGGGATGATCGCCCAAGGCCGGGCGATGAGCGCGATGAAGGAAGACACGAGCATGGAGGGCGTCGCGGGCTGCGCCCTGTGGCTGTGTTCGGACCTCGGCTTCTCGACCACGGGCGAAGTGATCCACGTCGACGCCGGCTTCCACATGATGGGGATGGCGGCGGACGAGGAAGGCTAGGGCACAGCGATGTGCACCCGTTCGAAAGCGAACCGGTCGCGGATGCGTTCCGCGAAGAACCGGCCCTTGGAGGAGGCGGCCTTCAGACCATCGACGATCATCGGCGGGACGTCGAGATAGGCGTAGACGTCACCTGAGACGAAGGTGATGACGAGGCGGCGGGCCGCCTCGTCATAGGTCCAGCGGTCGATGACGCTGGAGGGCATGCCCGTAGCTTTGGGGTCAGTCCCTCAGCGACGCCGGGACGCGGCCGCCGTTCTGTTCGAGCGCCTTCCAGACGGCTTTCGACAAGGCGATGTTCTGCTCGGCCGAGCCGTGTTCGCCGGCGTGGACGTTCAGCTCCTCGGCCAGTTCCTTGCGGGCGTCGAGGCTGGAGTCCATGTCGAGCAGCTTGAGCAGGTCGACGATGGAGGTGCGCCAGTTTCCGCCGCCGCCCTTCTCCTGAGCAAGGTCCTCGAGAACCTCCTCGACATCGACCGGTTCGGCCGTCGTGGCCGGACGGGGCGCAGTCTGCTCGCGGAAGGCGTCGGAGCCCTGCTTCTCGCGCCGCTTGCGGTCGCGGCCGGTGATCTTGTCCCAGATGTTCGAAAGAATGCCCATGGCGTCCGCTCCTCGTGATTGAGCAGCGGTAACGCCGGGGACGGTCGCCGGTTCAGCCCTTCGACGGGATCTTGAGCCCACGCTGGACCGCCGGTCGGGCCAGGCCGCGCTGCAGCCAGGCGTCGACGTGCGGGAAGTCGCCGTAGCCGACCAGCTCGCCCGCGCCATAGAAGCCGATCAGGTTGTTGACCCAGCCGAGGGTGGCGATGTCGGCGATGGAATAGTCGCCCATGATCCAGTCGCGATCCTTGAGGCGATCGTTCAGGACGCCCAGCAGGCGGCGGCTCTCGGC
>CAMLNT010000102.1 GCA_946481425.1 uncultured Brevundimonas sp. | reverse complement strand
GATCAGGCTGAACCAGATCGGCGTGCCCTCGCCGGAGTAACCTCCGAACAGCAGGACCGGCAGATGATAGGCCAGCCAGATCAGGCTCGAGATCAGGTTCAGCTTCCAGAACCCCATCTCGCGCCCGAGCGCGGGCGTCAGGAAACCGCGCCAGCCGAGTTCTTCGCCGGTGGCGCTGAGCAGACCCGTCAGGGTGCCGAAGGCGGCAAAGGCGAGAAGCCCCACCCACGGCCCGACGTCGAGCCCCATCATCGCCGCCGCATCGCTCCAGCCCGCGATGTTCAGGGCGCCCGCGCCTACGGCGATGGCCCCCAGGATCGTCAGCACGGCATAGACGACCGGCACGGCCCAGCCGATCAGCAACTGTCCCGGCGGCCAGGGCAGCCAGCCCAGCCCCTTCAGCGACCGCGTAGCCATCAGGGTGGTCAGAATCGCCGAGACGCCAGGCGCCCACATAATGGCGTAGATCCATTTGTGGGTGGCTTCATTGGCCATGCCGCCGCCCTGGATGATCAGGACGTTGAAGACGGCGCAGGCGGCGGTGACGAGGGCGAGGTAGAGCCCGATCTGCAAGCGGTTCGACATGACGCGATTGAGCGCGCGCGACCCCTGTCTGGCAATCGGCTAATCTCGTTCTGTCAGAGATTTAAGATTGAGGCGATCATGCACGCGGGACGCTGTCTCTGTGGCGCAGTCGGCGTCGAGGTTCGCGGTGAGCTACCCGGGCCCGATGCCTGCCATTGCTCGCAATGCCGCCGCTGGTCGGGTCACGTCTGGGCGTCCACCGACATCCTGCGCGAGGACCTCACGATCACCGGAGAGGACAGCGTCCGCTGGTTCCAGTCATCCGAGAAGGTGAGGCGCGGATCGTGCTCGGTCTGCGGCTCGGCAATGTTCTGGGACGTGCCGGGCCGAAAACGCATCGCCGTGGCCATGGGCTTGTTCGACGCCCCGACCGGGACGCAGCTGGCCAAGCACATCTTCACCGCCGACAAGGGCGACTACTACCGCATCGAGGGCGACGACGCCCCCCGGGAGCCGACGCCGCCCTGAGCGCTCAGGTCTCGACGGCGTCCAGGTCCCGGCCTCTCGTCTCCGGAAGGAAGAACAGGGTGGTCAGCGCCGCGATCAGGGTGAAAACGACGGTGTACCAGAGGCCGAAGTAGATGTTCCCCTGCCAGGCCACGAGGGCGAAGCTGGCGGCGGGGAGCAGGCCCCCGACCCAGCCGGTGCCGACGTTGTAGGGCAGGCTCATGGCCGTGTAGCGGATGCGGGTCGGGAAGAGCTCGACCAGGGCTGCGGCCTGGGGTCCGTAGAGGGCGGTGGCCGCGATCAGGAAGACCAGCAGGACGCCGAAGACGACCGGGATATTGATGGCCTCGGGGTCGGCTGCGGTCGGGTAGCCCTGGGCGGCCAGGGCCGCGGCGATTTCGGTCTGGACGCCGGTACGGGCGGCGGCGAGGTCGGCGGTCGACAGGCCAGCGCCCTCGACGGACGTGACGACCGTATCGCCGACGCGGACCTGGGCGATGCTTCCGGCCGGGGCGGCGACGTTCTCATAGGAGACGCCGGCGTTGGACAGCACGCTCTTGGCGATGTCGCAGGAGGTCGAGAAGGCCGCACGCCCGACGGGGTCGAACTGGACCGAGCAGGTCGCGGGATTGGCGATCACGCTGACGGGCGCCCGCTCCTGCGCTGCGGCCAGCGCCGGGTTGCCGGCCTGAGCCAGGATGTGGAAGCCCGGGAAGATGGTCACCAGCATCAGGATCATGCCGCCGAGCATGACGGGCTTGCGGCCGATCCTGTCCGACAGCCAGCCGAAGAAGACGTAGAGGAAGGCCGAGATGACGGTGATGCCGAGGATCAGGCCGTCGACCGTGGCCGTGTCGATCTTGAGGAACTTCTCCATGAAGGTCCGGGTGTAGAAGTAGCCGCAGTACCAGACGGCTCCCTGGGCGAACATGATGGCGACGAGGGCCAGCAGCACGATCTTGAGGTTCTTCCACTGGCCGAAGGCCTCGCGGTAGGGCGCGCGCGGAGCGTGACTCTCGGCCTCCATGCGCTGGTAGGCCGGGCTCTCGTTCAGCTTGAGGCGGATCCAGAGCGAGATGGCCAGGAGGACAGCCGAGAGCAGGAACGGAATGCGCCAGCCCCATTCGTCGAAGGCCTCGGTCCCCACTATCGAGCGGACGATCAGGATGACGATCAGGGCGCCCATCAGGCCCACGGCGGCGGTGGTCTGGATCCAGCCAGTCAGGAAGCCGCGCTTCTCTGCCGGCGAGTGTTCGGCGACATAGATGGCGGCTCCGCCGTACTCCCCGCCCAGCGCAAAGCCCTGGAGGATGCGCAGGACGATCAGGGTGATGGGGGCCCAGATGCCGATGGCGTCATAGTCCGGCACGAGCCCGATCAGGACGGTGGCCACGCCCATGAGGGTGATGGTGACGAGAAAGGTCGTCTTGCGGCCCGTCCGGTCGCCGAACCAGCCGAAGACCAGCGCGCCCAGTGGCCGGACCACGAAGCCGACCCCGAAGGTCAGCAGCGCCAGGATGTAGGAAGTGGCCTCGCCGACGTCGGCGTAGAAGTGCCGGGCGATGATCGTCGTCAGCGAGCCGAAGATGAAGAAGTCGTACCACTCGAAGGCCGTGCCGGCGGCGGAGGCCCCCACGACGGTCCTGAGGGACGGCTGTCCGGGCGTTGTCGCCGGCTGTTCGGTCATCGATCATCCTCCCGGTCCCGGCGGTGTTTCCCGCCTTGGACCCCCGGAACCGGTATGGCGCGGGCGGAACCCGTCATCAAGACGCCGCCTTTACTCCGCACGGAGACATGCCCGCTCCGGAGGAGACCGTCATGCGCCGCCTGTTAGCCGTCCTGATCCTCACCGCTGTGACGGCCTGCGCGCCGCCGGTGGCGCCCGCTCCCGCCGAGGGGACCGATCCCGCCCCGGTGTCGGCGCCGGTTCAGGGCGACGCCGCGGAGGTCGCGGCCTGTGACGCCCGGGGCGGTGACATGCGGCCAGTCTGCCGCATGCAGAGCCTGCAGTGCGTGATCGACTATTCCGACGCAGGCCGCGCGTGTCGGGACGGCGACGACTGTCAGGGCGATTGCCGGGCCGACGTCGGGGCGACGGCGGGTGCGCCGGTGACCGGCCAGTGCCAGGCCTCGAGCGATCCGTGCGGCTGCTTTACCACCGTGGAGGACGGACGGGCCGAGGCCGGCCTGTGCGTCGACTGACGGCCTAGGCGATCGACAGGGCCTGCTCGACACGGGCGATCCAGGCCCGGACATGCGGGCGGTTCGCCAGATCGAAGCCGCCTTCATGAGCAACGCGCGTGTAGGCCACCAGGGCTATGTCGGCGAGGGTGAGGGCGTCGCCGACAAGGAAGGCGCTGCTCGCCAGGGCCTGTTCAAGGCGGTCGAGGGCGGCGTTTCCGCGGTCGACAAGGCGGGGCTCCAGCGCCTCACGCGGCAGACCCTCGTAGGCCATTCGGAAGCGGGCGACCGCGACATAAGGCTCGTGGCTGTACTGTTCCCAGAAGAGCCATTCAAACATGCGGGCGCGGCTGTAGGCGTCGGTCGGGATCAGGCCCGTTCCTTCGCCGAAATGGACCAGGATTGCGTTGGACTGGGCCAGCGTGCGGCGGTCTTCCAGGACGACCAGCGGCACCTGTCCGGCGGGGTTCAGCCTGAGGAAGTCCGGCATGCGGGTCGCTCCCGTCATGATGTCCGTTTCCAGCCAGTCATACTCGCGGCCGAGCCGGTCGAGCAGCCAGCGGACCTTGAGGCAATTCCCGGAGCGGCTGTCGCCGTAGACCGTGAGGGTCAACGCCAGCCCCCGGCGGACGCCTGCTCGGCCTGGGGATTGAGGGGGCGGGCGATCAGGCCGGACTGGGTGATGACCACCTCGTACTCTGCCCCGTCCGCCATCGGCATGGCGGCGCCTGAACCGTAGAGGGTGTCGACCGCGCTCGACAGGATGTCGTACTCGCGGCCGAGCGCCCAGAGGTCGACGCGGCTGGCCGGGCGCAGGTCATAGACGCTGCGCCGGGCGTTCAGTTCGTCCTCGGTCGAGATGTAGCGGCCCGACAGGCGGTCGAGCTGATACTGGCTGTCGAGGCCGAGCACATTGGCCCAGGGCTTCCAGCGCAGGACACGGGCCTCGATACGCCACTCGTCACCGTGGATGTCGTAGCTGGGCGGCTGCTCGGCCGGGACCTGGGCCCCTTCGGGATAGTCGAGCCGCGCGGTGAACTGCTGGGGACCGACCTGGTCGAGGCTGATCGTCGCGATCGGTCGCTCATAGGTCAGTCGGGCGTAGGTCTGGACGTTCATGCCGGCCAGGGCGACGAAGGCCGCCGCGGCCCCGGCGCCGGCCCCGCCGATCATGCGCAGCAGGCCCGAGAAGGGCCGCCCGCCGAAGAAGGCGCCGGCGCCCGCGACCAGGGTGACCAGGCCGACGAAGCCGATAAAGGCGGGAATGATCCACCACCACCAGACCAGCATGGGCGCTCCTTGACTACTGTTCGCCAACCCTAACGCATGGAAGCGCGAAGCGTGACGGTTGTCGCGGCGGTTCTCCGATCCAGCGAGCAGGAGAGCCCCGGCGCCGCGCGACCGGGCGCCGCATTGCCGGGCCAGGGCGGCTTGGCCATTTTCTCGCCTCACGGCTGCTGTTGAAGCCGCGCCCTTCTCAACGGCTGAAGAGATCACCGATGATCGACCCCACGTCCGGGATGATGGCGCTGGCCCTGATGATGGGCCTGGACGGCCCTCTGGGCTCCCACGTCGCCGACCAGGCGCCGCTGGCCGCGGCCGAGGCGCGCGCTCCGGACTGGAATATGCGGGTGACCCTGTACCATCAGGGCGGCGGCGGGGCTGGTCCGCGCGACTCGCTGGGCTGTGCGCCGGTGCCGATGCGGACGGCTGCGGCTGATCGGTCGGTGGCCCCGCGCCGCAGCGTCATCTTCATCCCTGACACTGTTGGCCTGCCGCTGCCGAACGGCGAGCGGCACGACGGGCTCTGGTACGTCTCGGACACGGGTCCCGCCATCCGTGGCGAGCGGATCGACCTGTTCACCGGCATGGGCCGACGGTCCATGGACCCGATCATGCATCTGAACGTGCGGCACGTTGAAGTCGTGCGGATGGGGGCGTTCGAGGGCTGCCCGCCGCGGGATTGAGTCCCGCTGAGGGCTAGCCATTTCCGGTGGGCGCCTTAAGAGGCGGCGCCATGAGCGACACCGCGCCAGCCGCGCGCCCCAGCCCCTTTCACGAACAGACCGTCCTGTGGGTCCGGCACTGGACCGACAGCCTGTTCTCGTTCGCCATCACCCGGCCGGAGGACTTCCGGTTCCGTTCGGGCGAGTTCGTCATGATCGGCCTGCCGGGCGAGGATGGCGGCAAGCCCGTGCTGCGGGCCTATTCGATCGCCTCGCCGAACTGGGCCGAGGAGCTGGAATTCTACTCGATCAAGGTGCCGGACGGGCCGCTGACGTCGCGGCTGCAGAAGATCGAGGCGGGTGACACCGTCCTGATGGGCAAGAAGCCGACCGGGACACTGGTGCTGGACGCCCTGACCGGCGGAGAACGGCTGTGGCTGATCGGGACGGGCACCGGCCTGGCGCCCTGGCTGTCGGTGGCGCGTGATCCGGAGACCTATTCGCGGTTCGGTGAAGTGATCGTGTGTCACACCGTGCGCAACGTCGAGGACCTGGCGTATCGCGCGTTCTGGACGAGCGAGATCCACGACGACCCGCTGATCGGCGACGAGGCGAAGGCGCAGCTGAAATACTATCCGACGGTGACGCGCGAAGACTTCGAGACGCCGGGCCGGATCACGGACCGGATCAGGTCGGGCGACCTGTTCCGGGACCTGGGCCTGCCGGAAGGCTTCTCGCCCGATCGCGACCGGGTCATGCTGTGCGGATCGATGGCCATGATCAAGGAAGCGGGCGAGCTGCTCGAGACCTACGGCCTGAAGGAAGGCTCGAACGCCGAGCCGGGCGACTATGTGCTGGAGCGCGCCTTTGTCGGATGAGGTGAAGATCGACCCGCGCGTGGCGCCCGAAGACTGCGGCTCGATGGCTGAGGTGCGACAGGGTGTGGACGCGCTGGACCGGGCCCTGGTGACCCTGCTGGCCGAACGCCAGCGCTACATGAACGCCGCCGCCCGGATCAAGCCGAGCCGGGATGTGGTGCATGACGATGCGCGCATTGAGGACGTTGTGGCCAAGGTGCTGGCGTCTGCCGAGAAGGCCGGCCTGTCGCCGGACATCGCCGAGCCGGTGTGGCGCACCCTGATCGACCGGTGCATCGCCCACGAGTTCAGCGTCTGGGACAGGACGCGAGCCTAACCGCCCTTCAGGCTCCTGATCGCCAGTTCGTGGCGATAGGCCGCGACGTCGGCAAGGGCGCGGTCGAGCGCGTCGCGCACCGCTTCGAGCTTGCGGGGCAGGACATCCTTTCCAGCGACTTCCGCCGCCGCGCAGGTCTCGGCTACCTGAAGGGCGCCGACGCCTGAGGCAGAACCCTTCAGCGTATGGACCGCGTCCTTCCAGCCAGGCTCGCGGGCGTCCAGCATCGGCGACCACATCCGGGCCTGCTCCTGGAACAGGCCCAGCACCTCGTCGGCGAGCTCTGCATCGCCGAGCGTGAACCGCTCCAGCGTGGCGATATCGAGCGCGCCGGTGAGGTCGCGGCGGCTCATCAGATCGTCTTGCCGGGCGACAGGCGCGAGTTGCGCATCGACCAGGCGAAATAGATCACCAAGCCGATGGCGTTCCAGATCAGGAACGAGACGTGGGTGATCTGGCGCAGGCTGAGGAAGAAGACCACACAGCCGATGATGCAGACCACCCCGACGAGCGGCGCCATGGGCACGCGGAACAGTCGGGGGCGGTCCGGATCGGTCCGGCGCAGCACGATCAGGCACAGGCCCACCGCGGCAAAGGCGACCAGGGTGCCGGCATTGGCCAGGGACGCCAGCTCGTCCAGCGGCAGGAGGCCCGCCAGGATGGCGGTCACGATCGCGGTGAAGACGGTCACAATGGCCGGGACGCCGCGCGTGGAAATTCTCGCCAGCTTCGTCGGCAACAGGCCGTCACGGGCCATCCCCAGGAAGATGCGGCTCTGTCCGAACAGGAAGGCCAGAAGGACCGTCGGCAGGGCGATGACCGCCGAGGCGGCCAGCCACTGGGCGGCGGTGCCCTGTCCCATCTCGCGCAGGATCAGAGCCAGGGGCTCGGGGCTGCTGGCGAAGGAGGCGATCGGCCGGGCGCCGATCGCGGCGGCGGCGACGATCATGTAGAGGGCCGTGCAGACGACCATCGACCCGACGATGCCGATCGCGAGGTCGCGCTCGGGCTTCTTGGTCTCCTCGGCCGCGGTCGAGATGGCGTCGAAGCCGTAGAAGGCGAAGAAGATGATGGCGGCGGCGGCCATCACCCCGGTCTGGACGAACGGCGCGCCGAAGCCCTGCGGCATGAAGGGGGTGAAGTTGGCCTGGTCGAAGCTCGGCAGGGCCAGGGCGACGAAGCCGATCAGGGCCGCGACCTTCACGATGACGAGGATGGCGTTGACCGTCGCGCTCTCACGCGTGCCCAGCAGCAGCAGGCCCGTGACTACGGCGATGATGGACACGGCCGGGAGATTGATGACGCCCCCCGCGTGCGGCCCGGCCGTCAGGACTTCGGGCAGGGCCCAACCCATGCCGGCGAGGAAGCCGGTCGCATAGCCGGACCAGCCGACCGCGACGGCGGACACCACGAGGCTGTATTCGAGAATGAGGGACCAGCCGA
>CAMLNT010000101.1 GCA_946481425.1 uncultured Brevundimonas sp. | reverse complement strand
TCGGCGTTCTCGATGACCTTGGGATTCTTGCCGTCCATGACCGCGACGCACGAGTTCGTGGTGCCGAGGTCGATGCCGATGATCTTGCTCATGGGCGTGTCTAGTCTCCGTTGGCGGCGGATGGTTCGGCGGCCTGACGCTTCAGCGCCGCGCTTGCCCATCCCCGGTTTCAGTTGCGGTTCCGTACGGATGTCTTTTCCGTGACGGAATGTCTGGGGGCCATATGGGAAAGACCGCATCCGCCGCAAGGGCTTCACGCCAATCCCGGTCGCAAAGAATCCGCTCGCCGAACGTGGAATTGAGGCTCATATCGTCTGCGCCCAATTTCGGGCGGTGGGGCGAAGTCCCTCGGGGGAAGCTGAAATGATGAAGTTTGCAAGGCGCGCCGTCATCGGCGCGGTGGTCGCGATCGTGGCGGCCGGCACGGCCGTGGCGCAGGATTACGACCGTCGCGTTCGGGTACACAACAACACCGGCGTGACGCTGACGCACCTTTATTCGACCAACTCCGGCGAGAGCAGCTGGGGCGGTGACATTCTCGGTTCGAGCGTGATCCCGGACGGTGGCAGCGTGGTGGTCGATTTCGACGACGGCTCGGGCGCCTGCAGCTTCGATGTGCGGGCCCGCTTCGCTGACGGCGATGTGGTCGAGCAGTACGGCATCAACGTCTGCGCGGTGACGGACCTGAACTTCGGCTGAGCCAAGAAAGTCATGCCGACAACAGGGGCGGTCCTCGGGCCGCCCCTTTTCCTTTGGCGGCGACGCGGGCAGTGTCGCGACCCCATTCCGGAGGATTGCGATGCCCCTCGATCACTTGCCGACGCCCGAAGGCCCGGGCGACCTGAAGATGACCCGCCGCACCCTGGGAGGCCTCATGTTTACGGGCTATGCGACCGCAGCGCTGGCAGCCGAGGCCCAGCCGGTCGTGACCGACGAGGTCGGGATCGTGACGGACGAGGTCCGGTTCGTCGGGTGGAGCGAGGCTGACTATCCGCCGTCCCTGCCGGCCTATGTGGCGCGGCCCGAGGGCGCGGGACCGTTCCCGGTCGTGATCGTCGTCAACGAGATCTTCGGCCTGCACGCCTATATCCAGGACGTCTGCCGCCGGCTGGCCAAGCAGGGCTATGCGGCCATGGCGCCGGGCTATTTCGCCCGGGCGGGGGACCCCGCCGTGCTGACGGATTTCGCCCAGATCCAGGCCATCGTGCGCACCGCGACCTACGCCCAGGTGATGGGGGATACCGGGGCCGCCCTGCAGTGGCTGGACAATCAGTCCTGGGCCGATGTTTCGAAGGCCGGGATCACGGGCTTCTGCTGGGGCGGGACGGTCGTGTGGATGGCGTGCGCCGCCCACGACTTCAAGGCGGGCGCGGCCTGGTACGGCCGCGTCGTGGCCCCGGCCCAGAACGCCGAGGAAGGCCGGCCCTGGCCGGTCGACATCGCCGATGAGCTGCGTTGCCCGGTGATCGGCCTCTATGCAGAGAATGACCAGGGCATTCCGCTCGAGAGCGTGGAAGCGATGCGCGCGGCGCTCGCAGCGGCCGGACGGACAGACAGCGGGATCACCGTCTATCCGGGGACCCAGCACGGCTTTCACGCCGACTACCGGCCGATGTTCGACGCGGCGGCGGCGGCGGACGGCTGGGCGCGCATGACGGCGCTGTTCGCCGAGCGCCTGGCGTGAACGGCTGGGCCGCCTACAGCGGCATGATCCTGGTCACTCTGGCCGGGGCGGCGACGGCGCTCCAGGCGCCGCTCAATGCGCGGCTGTCGACGGCGGTGGGCTCGGCGGTGAACGCCGCCCTGGTGTCTTTTGCGGTCGGGACCCTGGCCCTGATCGGGCTGGCGCTGGTCTTTCAGGTGCGGCCCGACATGGCGGCGGCGCGGGCGCTGCCCTGGTACGCCTGGATGGGCGGCCTTTGCGGCGTCGTCTTCGTCATCGCCGCCACCTGGGGCGTGCCTCGGCTGGGGGTGGCGACCACCATCACCCTGATGGTGGCCGGCCAGCTGCTGCTCGGCCTGGTGCTCGATCATTTCGGCGCCTTCGGCGCGCCGCGCCAGCCGGTCAACCTGGGGAAGATCGCCGGCGTAGCGCTGGTCATCGGCGGGGTTCTGCTGGTGCGGCGCAGCTGAGCGACGGATCGCGGCCGTAACCGGCGTTAGATCGCCGACCATCCGGAGAGCCGCCCATGCACCGCCGCACCCTGCTGACCTCAGCCCTAGCCCTTGCGGTGGCGGGCCCGGCGTCCGCCCAGGATCGGCGCCGGCGTTTCGGCCGGCGCGGCCGGGGCGACGGAGACGGGGCGTCGGACGCGCCGCACACGACCGTCAGCTTCGGCGCCCACGGGCGGCAGGCCTACGACGTCTATGACAATCCGGGCGCCGCGGGCGCGATCCTGGTCTTCGTCCACGGTGGCGGCTGGGCTTTCGGGGACAAGTCGATGGTCCATGCCCTGCCCGAGTACGCGGCGCGGCATGGGCTGACGCTGATCTCGACGGACTACCGCCTGGCGCCGGAGGTTACGGCGCGCGAGCAGGCTGGGGACCTGGCGGCGGCGGTGGCGCAGATCCGGCGGAGCCTGCCGGGCCGGCCTATCGTGCTGGTCGGCCATTCGGCCGGCGCGCATCTGGTGGCGCTGGTGGGGGTCGATCCGCAGTATCTGGGCGCGCACGGCATGGCGCCGTCGGATCTGTCGGGCGTCATTCCGCTGGACGGGGCCGGCTATGACGCCACTCAGCCGCGGCGCCCCGGGCCGGTCGGGCGCGTGCTGGAGCGGATGTACGAACAGGCCTTCGGCGACCAGCGGGCCGAACTGTCGCCAACCCTGAGGGTGCGGCCGGGCGTGGCCTATCCGCCGTTCCTGATCTTTCACGTCGCCGGCCGCGAGGACTCTCGCGAGCAGAGCGAGGCGCTGGCGAACGCGCTGACCGGGGCCGGTGGTCGGGCCCAGGTGATCCCGGCGCCCGGCGACAGCCACCGCGACATCAATGTCGAGTTCGGCCAGGCCGGCGACCCCGAGGGCGAACGCGCCGCCGCCTTCGTCGCCGGATTGCGCTGAGGCCGCTTATACGGCGGCCAGCGCCTGATCGAGGTCGGCCCACAGGTCCTCGGCGTTCTCGATCCCGACGGAAAGACGGACCAGGTTGTCGCCGATGCCGCAACGGGCCTTCGCCTGGGGCGTGTAGTCCGAGTGGGTCATGCTCGATGGATGCGAGGCCAGGCTCTCGGAGCCGCCGAGGCTGACCGCCAGCTTGAACAGGGTCAGGGCGTCCAGGAAGCGGAAGGCCTCGGCCTCGCCGCCTTTCAGCCGGATCGCCAGGGTGGAGCCGGGGCCGGAGCATTGGGTCTCGAAGACGCGGCGCTGTTCGTCGCTGCAGCCCGCGCCGCCGGCCGTCAGGACCTCGAGCACGCGGTCGTCGGCCCGAAGGCGTTCGGCCAGAAGGATGGCGTTGGCCTGGGACCGCTCCATGCGCAGGTGCAGGGTCTCCAGGCTGCGCGTCAGAAGCCAGGCGGTGTGCGGGTCGCTGGTGGTGCCGCAGATGGTGCGCATCTCGGCGACGCGGGCCATGACGTCGGCGCGGCCCATGCAGGCCCCGGCGATCAGGTCGGAGTGTCCGCCGACGTACTTGGTCAGCGAATACAGGGCGAGGTCTGCGCCGAGCGACAGCGGACGCTGCCACATCGGTCCCAGGAAGGTGTTGTCGACCGCCAGGACCGGGCGATCGGCCTGGCCCAGCGCTTCCAGATCGGCGGCGGCGCGGGCGATGTCGATCAGCTCATTGGTCGGATTGGCCGGGGTCTCGACGAAGACGACCGCCAGGCGGCCGCCGCGTTCGGTTGCGGCCTTCGAGGCCGCGATCATCGCCTCCTTCAGGGCCTCGGCGCCGGCCGCTGCCGGAACGGCATGGGCGGTGACGCCGTAGCGCGGCAGGATACGATCGAAGAGGTATTCCGTCCCACCGTAGGCCGGAGCCGTGTAGACGATCGCATCGTTCGGCCGGCACAGGGCCAGGACCGCCGTCGAGATGGCGGCCATGCCGCTGGAGAAGACCAGCGCCCGGTCGGCCTGGTCCCAGACCGAAAGGCGGTCTTCCAGGATCTCGAGGTTCGGGTTGTTGATCCGCGAATAGATCAGGCCGAGCGCCTCGTCCGGATCCTTTTCGCGCAGGCCGTAGGCGACCTCGAAGAAGCGCTTGCCGTGTTCGGCGGACTTGAAGACGAAGGTCGAGGCCTGGAAGATCGGCGCCTTGATGGCCCCTTCCGAGAGGGCCGGGTCGTAGCCGTAGCCCATCATCAGGGTTTCCGGCGAAAGCGTACGGCCGCCGAGGCTCTTGTGTTTGGGCATCAGGTCCTCCGCGCGCCCTTCTGGCGGGGCGCCGCGGCGCGGTCTTAGCGAAGCCGACCGACTCCCGCCAGCCTCGGCGTGTCAGTCGATCACGCCGCCTGCGCGCAGGCGGGCCAGGATGCGGTCTACCGCCGGATCGACGGCTTCGGACGCGGTCTGGATGTGCAGGTCCGGCGCCTCGGGCGTTTCGTAGGGGCTGTCGACGCCGGTGAAGTTGGCGATCTCGCCTGACCGGGCGCGGCGGTACAGGCCCTTGGGATCGCGCGCCTCGGCGACGGCCAGCGGCGCATCGACGAAAATCTCCAGAAAGGCCGTGTCGCCGGCGCGGTCGCGGGCCAGCTGGCGCTCCGCGCGGAACGGCGAGATCGCCGAGATCAGCACGATCAGGCCCGCGTCGGCCATCAGGCGCGCGACCTCGGCGACGCGGCGGATGTTCTCGACGCGGTCCGCCTCGGTGAAGCCCAGGTCGCGCGACAGGCCGTGCCGGATGTTGTCGCCGTCCAGCAGATAGGTGTGCCGGCCTTCGCCCTGAAGACGGCTCTCGAGCCGGTTGGCCAAGGTCGACTTGCCTGAGCCCGACAAGCCGGTGAACCACAGGATGGCCGGCTTCTGGCCAAGCGCCGCGGCTCGGGTCGCGCCCGAGACGGCCATCGGCTGCCACTGGACCGTCGAGGCGCGATGCAGCGCGAAATGGATCACGCCGGCGCCGACCGTGGCGTTGGTCATGCGGTCGATCAGGATGAAGCCGCCGAGGTCGCGGTTCTCCGCATAGGGGGCGAAGGGAACCGGCCGGTCCAGCGACAGGTTGCAGACGCCGATGGCGTTCAGCTCGAGCGTCTTGCTGGCCAGCCGTTCGAGGGTGTCGACGTTCAGCCGGTGCTTGATCTCGGTGACCTGGGCGGGGACCAGATCGGTCCCGATCCTGAGCCAGTACTGGCGCCCGACGATCAGGGTCTGGTCGGACATCCAGAAGACGGTCGTTTCGAACTGGTCCGCCACCTCGGCCGACGCTGCCGCTGTCGAAATCACATCACCGCGCGAGCAGTCGATCTCGTCCGCGAAGACGAGGCTCACCGACTGGCCTGCGGAGGCGGAGGCCAGGTCGCCGTCGAAGGTGGTGATGCGGCGTACGGTCGTCTCGCGGCCCGAGGGCTGGCAACGGATGGCGTCACCGGGTCGGACGGTCCCCGACGCGATCAGTCCGGCGTGGGCGCGCTCGCCGTCTCTAGAGCGATTGACGATCTGGACCGGCATCCGGAACGGTTCGGTCGCCAGGGTGTCCTGCCCGACGTCGACCGTCTCGAGGTGGCTGAGCAGGGTGGGGCCGGCGTACCAGTCGGTGCCTTGGGCCGGCACGACGACATTGCCACCATCGATCCCCGAGACCGGGATGGCCGTGACGGTCTCCAGATCGATTCGGCCCGCGAAGGCGCGGAAATCGGCTTCGATCGCCTCAAAGCGGGTTTGGTCCCAGCCGACGACATCCATCTTGGTCACCGCCAGCACCACCTGCCGGACGCCGAGCAGGCCGACCAGACAGGCGTGGCGCCGGGTCTGGGCCAACACGCCTCGGGTCGCGTCGACCAGGACGATCGCCAGATCCGCCCGCGAAGCGCCCGTGACCATGTTGCGCGTGTACTGCTCGTGGCCCGGGGCGTCGGCCACGATGAAACTGCGGCGCGGTGTGGCGAAGTAGCGGTAGGCGACATCGATGGTGATGCCCTGCTCGCGTTCGGCTTCGAGGCCATCGAACAGCAGCGAGAAGTCCAGTGCCTCGCCCGCCCCGGCGCGCCGGGACTCCGCCGAGAGCGTCTCGAGCTGATCCCGCGGGACACCCCCGGCATCGTGCAGAAGCCGGCCCATCAGGGTCGACTTGCCGTCGTCAACGGAGCCACAGGTTATCAGGCGCAACAGGCCGCGATCGGAAGCGACGGGCTGCATCAGAAATAGCCCTCCTGCTTCTTGCGCTCCATTGAGGCGGTCTGGTCGTGATCGATCAGGCGGCCTTGCCGCTCGGAGAGGCCCGACAGGGCCGTTTCGGCGATGATCTCGTCGACGCTCGAGGCCTGGCTTTCGACGGCGCCGGTCAGCGGATAGCAGCCGAGGGTTCGGAAACGCACGCGGCGGATCTCGGGCGTTTCATTGGGCTGCAGCGGGAACCGATCGTCATCCACCATAACCCACTGGCCGCTGCGCCGGACGACCGGCCGGGGCGCGGCGAAATACAGCGGAACCACGGGCAGGCCCTCGGCCTGGATGTAGGCCCAGACGTCCTGCTCGGTCCAATCGGAGAGCGGAAAGACGCGCAGGCTTTCGCCGGGCCGGAGCCGCGTGTTGTAGAGCCGCCAGAGCTCGGGCCGCTGCTCCCGGGGGTTCCAGCGATGGCTGGCTGAGCGAAGCGAGAAGACCCGTTCCTTGGCGCGGCTGCGCTCCTCGTCGCGACGGGCGCCCCCGAACGCGGCGTCGAACCCATGGTGATCGAGCGCCTGTTTCAGCCCCTGGGTCTTCCAGAGATCGGTATGGACCGTCGAGCCATGCTCGAAGGGATTGATCCCCAGGGCCTCGGCCTCGGGATTGCGATGGATCAGCAGGTCCATGCCGCTCTCGGCGGCCATGCGATCCCGGTAGGCGTACATGTCGCGGAACTTCCACGTCGTATCGACGTGAAGCAGCGGGAAGGGCGGCGGCGCGGGGAAGAAGGCCTTGCGCGCCAGATGCAGCAGGACCGCTGAATCCTTGCCGGCCGAATAGAGCATGACCGGCCGGGCGCACTCGGCGGCCGTCTCGCGCAGGATATGCAGGCTGTCGGCTTCCAGACGTTGGAGGTGGCGGGACAGCGACGCCATGGCGGAGAGAACTTTCTTTGGCGCCGGCCTGCGAGCCGTCGTTGTCGCATAGGCCGAAGGACCGGCCGCGATCAAGGCGGCCCGATCCATCGCGTCGCGGACCGGACGCGCCTATATCGAGGTCGTGAGCGAAGCCCCCGAATCGAACCCGCTGAAGGCCGCGGACCTGATCCGCGACGAGGCGAAGCGCGCGCCGGACGGGCCGGGCGTCTATCGCATGTACGGCGAGGACGGGTCGTGCCTCTACGTCGGCAAGGCGCGCTCGATCAAAAAGCGGGTGACCCAGTACGCGCAGGGGCGCTTCCACACCCAGCGCATCGCCCACATGGTGGCCCTGACCCGGTCGATGGAGTTCGTCTCGACGAAGACCGAGACCGAGGCGCTTCTCCTCGAGAGCAACTTCATCAAGAAGCTGAAGCCCCGCTTCAACGTGGTGCTCAGGGACGACAAGTCCTTCGCCGAGCTGATGATCCGCCGGGATCATCCGGCGCCGCAGGTGCGCAAGCATCGCGGCGCCCACACGATCAAGGGGGACTATTTCGGGCCCTTCGCCTCGACCTGGGCGGTGAACCGGACCCTGACGACGCTGCAGAAGGCGTTCCTGCT
>CAMLNT010000100.1 GCA_946481425.1 uncultured Brevundimonas sp. | reverse complement strand
ATAGTGGGCCGAGACCCGCGCCTCGGGGTCGCACAGCCGCTCGATCGCGGCCTCGCCCGACTCCATGTCCGTGTAGTGGAGGATAATCATGTCCGGCAGGCTGCGCCGCGCGTCGAAGTTCGGCGTCGGCCTGTCGATGAAAGTCAGGGTCATGGGGCCGCGCTCAGCGCGACGGCTGGTCGTAGCCGTAGGCGACCCACTGGTCACCGACCTTGTGGGCGTCGATGATCGCGCCATCGCCCGCGCCGACCGGGCCCGTCGCCGGCTGGGGCGCGCGCCGACGGCCGCCGGTCAGGCGCGCCAGCTTGACCGCGACCCAGGCGAAGGCCGCCAGGATGGCCACCGCCAGCCCTGCGAACAGGGCGAACACCGCGCCGATCAGGACGGCAAAGCCGCCCACGACCACCGCCACGATCCAGCCGAGAAGCGCCCCGACGCCCCGATCGGCGGGCGGCGGTCCCAGGCGGAAGGTGTGGATACGATTCATCATGATCCTCGGGCCGGGAACGCTTTCAGGCCTTCCCGGTTTCCGCAATGTCGGTCGCGGGGCCTCCGGCGTCAATGCATCGCAACCTGACGTCAGGTGTGGTGAGGTGGCGCAGGCGTTGCATCGCGCCTAGAAACAGCCACACCGCCGCCCCAGCGTGGGCCGCAGCCAACATTCGCGAGTCTCCATGTCCCTTATCCTCGCCGCCGCCCTGTCGATGGCCCTGTCCGGCCAGGACGGCCCGATCGTCACCGCCCGCGCCACCCCGACCGAAAGCGTCGAGTCCCTGCGTGAGCGCGAAGCCATGGCCTATGCCTATCCGATCCCGCCGGGCATGCCGGCGGACGATTTCGGCTACCTCGGCTACTGCGAGGGGCTGATCTCGGGTCACATCCAGCTGGGTGAAACGCTCGGCGCCTCCGCCGATGAGGAGCTGATGCGCCTGGGCCGCCTCGAGCGCCAGGACTTCCAGACTGCGCGCCAGGCCGGCGCCGCGCGCATGACGCCGGCTCAGGTCGCCGCGTCCCAAGCCGCCTATGACGCCGCCATGGCTCGCTGGCAGCCCTATCTGACCAATAGCAATGCCGACGCCCGCCAGGAGGCTTTCGACCTGTTCTTCGGCCTCCCGGGCCGTTGCGAACACGCCGCCCGCCGCGTGCGGGGCAACATCACGACGGCGCCCGCCACGCTGGAACAGGTCGGCCTGACTCGCGAGGAAGTCCTGCCGCCGAGCCTGCTCGAAGCCGAGGCTGAAGCGGCGGCCGAAGCCACCGGCGCCGCCGGTGACGACACGCCCGCCGCCACACCGTCGGACGACTGACGACCGAAACCGGGCGGCCTTCGGGCCGCCCGGACCGGTTGCCGCTCGCAATCCGGCGTTCGCGCCCCTACATTGGGCGCCAATGAAAAAAACCAGAGACCGCAGGCCCGTCGGCCTGCCAACGAAGGACGAACTCGTCCGATTCCTCCGCGAAGCCGGAGAAGCCGAGAAATCCGACATCGCCAAAGCCTTCGGCCTCAAGGGCGGCGAACGCCGCGCCTTGCGCGAAATGCTGCGCGAACTGGAGGGCGAAGGCCGGCTCGGCAAGCGGGGCCGCAAGGGCTTCGCCCAAGCCGGTTCGCTTCCCCCCACGGGCGTGGCCGACGTCGTCGAGCGTGACGCCGACGGCGAGCTCTACGTCCGCCTCGTCAAGGCGGGCTCCGACGCACCGCTGGTGCGGCTGGCCCCCGACCGCAACGAAAAGACCGCCGGCGCGCCCGGCATGGGCGACCGTCTGCTCGTCCGCTTCGAAAAGGTCGGAGAGGCCCTCGAGGCTCGCCTGATCAAGAAGCTCGGCCAGAGCGCCCACCGCATCCTCGGCGTCATCCGCAAATCCAGACGCGAGGTCCGGGTTGAGCCCGTCGACCGCAAGGCCAAGGATGTGCTGGTTATCGCCGAGCACGAAGCCCGCGACCGCGACCTGAAGGACGGCGACATCGTGCTCGCCGAACTGGCCGGCACGCCCAGCCGCTATGGGCCGAAGCCCGGCCGCATCCTTGAGGTCGTCGGCCGCGAGGATCAGCCCCGCGCCGCCTCCCTGATCGCGGTCCATTCCCACGGCCTGCCCACCGGCTTCTCCGAGGCGGCCGAGGCCGAGGCGACCGCCGCCCAGCCGCCGACGCTCAAGGGCCGCGAGGACCTGCGGAAGATCCCCCTGATCACCATCGACCCGGTGGATGCGCGGGACCACGACGACGCCGTCTATGCCGAGCCGGACGAGAACCCGAACAACAAGGGCGGCTGGATCGTCTGGGTCGCGATCGCCGATGTCGCCGCCTACGTCCGGCTGAACACGGCCCTGGACCGCGAGGCCAAGGACAAGGGCAATTCGACCTACTTCCCCGACCGCGTCGAGCCGATGCTGCCCCACGCCCTGTCGTCGAACCTGTGTTCGCTGCGCATGGGCGAGGAGCGCGCGTGTCTCGCCGTGCGCATGGTCTTCGACAAGAACGGCAGGAAGACCGGCCACACCTTCACGCGCGGCCTGATGCGCTCGGCCGCCAAGGTTTCCTACGAACAGGCGCAGGAGGCCATCGAGGGCCGCCCCGACGACATCACCGGCCCGATCGTGGAGCCGATCCTCAAGCCCCTGTGGGCCGCCTACCGCGTCATGCTCAAGGGCCGGGAGAAGCGTAGTCCGCTGGCCATCGAGACGATGGAGCGCAAGATCAGGCTCAACGAGGACGGCGAGGTCGTCTCCATCGAGCCGCGCCGCTCGCTGGAGGCGCACCGCCTGATCGAGGAGATGATGATCCAGGCCAACGTCTGCGCCGCCGAGACCCTGGAGCAGAAGAAGACGCCCCTGATCTACCGGGTCCATGACGCGCCCAGCCAGGAGAAGATCTTCAACCTGTCGGACTTCCTCGGCACCATCGGCCTGCGCTGGAACAAAGGCGAGGCGCCGCGAACCGAACGGTTCAACGCCCTGCTGGACGACACCCGCGAGGGCCCGCACGGCGACATCGTCAACGAGGTGGTGCTCCGCACGCAGATGCAGGCGGTCTATTCGCCGGAGAACGTCGGCCACTTCGGCCTGAACCTAGACCGCTACGCCCACTTCACCTCGCCGATCCGGCGCTACGCCGACCTGATCGTGCACCGGGGTCTGATCCGGGCTCTGGGACTGGGTTCGGACGGCCTGACGGACAAGGAGATCAGCCAGCTCGAGGCCATCTCCGAACACATCGTCATGACCGAGCGCCGCTCCATGGCCGCCGAGCGCGACGCCAACGACCGTTACGTCGCCGCGTTCCTATCCGACCGCGAGGGCGCGATGTTTACCGGCCGGATCACCGGGGTCACCAAGTTCGGCCTGTTCGTCCGGCTGGACGAAACCGGCGCCGATGGCCTGGTCCCGGTGCGCGATCTCGGCGACGAATATTTCGTCCACGACGACCGTGCCCACGCCCTGGTCGGCCAGCGCTCCGGCAAGCGCTGGACCCTCGGCCGAATGGTCGACGTCCGCCTGCTGGAAGCCACGCCGATCACTGGCGGCCTCCTGTTCGAGATGATCTCGGAACCCGCCCCCGCCGACCCCAACGCTCCCCGCCCCCGTCTGGGCGTCCGCGACCGCGGCGGCCCGCCCTCGGGCAAACCCCGCGGCAAGGGCCGCCCCGGCGGGCCGAAGCCGGGCAAGGGGCCGAAGGGCAAGCGGCGGTGAACACCCCCTTCGACCCCCGTCAGGACCTCGCCGACGCCCGGCGAACGGGCGCCAAGCTCAGCCCCAAGGACGCCGCCACCCTGATCGTGGTGCGTGACGGCAAGGTGCTGATGGGCCGCCGGGCCCAGGGCCACGTCTTCATGGCCGCCAAATGGGTCTTCCCCGGCGGCCGCATCGATCGCTCGGATTTCCGCGCCGCCTCGACCGGCGATTTCGACGCCCGCACCGCCGCCCGCCTCGCTGCCGGCTGCCCGCCGCGCCGCGCGCGGGCGCTGGCGCTCGCCGCCATCCGCGAGACCTTCGAGGAGACCGGCCTGATCGTCGGGGACAAGGCTCCGCCCGCTTCCGTCGCCGGCCCGTGGCGAGCGTACCGGGCCGCCGGCGCCCTGCCCGACCTCTCGGCCCTCACCTATGTCGCCCGCGCCATCACCCCGCCCGGCCGCGCCCGCCGCTTCGACGCCCGCTTCTTCATGGCCGACGGCTCCGCCCTGCTCAGCCGAGACATCGACGGCTCGGGCGAACTGGACGAGATTGCCTGGATTCCATGGGAAGAGGCTGAAGGCCTCGACCTGCCCGCCATAACCCGCTTCGTCATCGGCGAGGTCGGCAAACGCCTCGCCGACCCGGAACGCCCCGCCCCCTTCGTCCGGTTCGTGCGCGGCCGGCACGACATTCAGCCGATGGACTGACCATCCCTGACGCTCTGCGTCTGTGGGTTGCGCCGGGCCCGCCTGCTGTGGCGTTCTGGTGGCGGCGCCGGGGCGCCGAAGAGGTCCATCATGTTTCGTGTTGCGTCGGCAGCCCTCGTCCTCCTAGCGATGGTCAATAGCGGCGCGGCCGCCCAGGAGCCGGACGAGGTCGGCCTGTTTGTCCATGCCGATGGGTATTTCAGCATCGAGAGCGACGGAGACGCTGTCCTGGCAGCGGTGACTGAGCGCGTTCCGGTTCGACAGTTCCGGGCCACGCCAGAGGATTACGAGCGCATCAGGTCCCTGCTTGCCCCGTACCGTGACGCTGGTCTGATATGCGAGACGCCGACTGTGACCGCATCGTCGATCGCGTACTTCCACTGGCGAGAGGACGGGATCGAGACGCGGCGGCCCAATCATGTGTTCTGTTCCACTCCTGCCTTTGCGGAAGCCCGCCGCAACTCTGATCAAGCCTGGTCGGTGATGCGCGAACTCGCCGACGCCCACTGGACCCCGCCGGCAGGACTGGCCGATCCCGACAGGATCACCCTGACCGCCCGATCCTGGGGCCGGATCACGCGCCAATGGGCCGTGCCGCGCGGCGGCGAAGCCATCTTCACCGACGCCTCTGGCGCCCAGCGCTCCTTCACGGTCTCCGAGGCCGATTTCGATCGGCTGCGCGAAATCTTTCGGCCCTACGAAGGCGCGCGGTTCGAATGTAACCGCGTGATCGCTGACGGCCCCTACGGCGACGTCACCTGGTCCCAGGAGGGCTACGAGGACCAGGAGGTACGCTGGGACGCAGGCTGCGTCACCGGCGACGCCGGCGACATCTTCGAGCGTTGGGACCGCGCGGTGGCCATGCTGAACGCCCTGCGCGACGGCGGCTGATCCTGACCGAGACCGTCATCACCCTGCGGCTCACAATCGCCGACCCCGTATCGGGCGTGCACTACAGCCTGCAGGAAAAGGACGCGGTCTTCGACCCCCGCATCGCGACCGAGGCTCCGCTCAGCTTCGACGTTCCCGTTCGCCTCACCGGCGACGGCCGCTTCCTTGGCGACTTTGTCCGTCGCGAGGGTCCGGAGCGCCGCTTTGTCTACATCCGCATCGGCCAGTCCGCCGGGCAGCACGGCACACCCCTCTCCCGCCGCGCCAAGATCGACATCCATGACATTCCGCCGCCGCTGCTGGATCAGGCGCGCAAGGGCGCGGTGCTGGAGGCGGTCCTGCCCGGCCGCGGCAAGGACGGAACGCCGGCGTGCGCGACGGTGAGGCCCGTGGCCCCCTGGCGCGTCGTCTAATCCCCCGTCGCTGGACTGCCCAATCCCTTGGATCTCAAACGACCCTCGTCTTTGTAGCCCGCGCCTTATCCCCGCCCTTTCGCGCCGGCCTATTCTGCGCCGACAGCGGTCTTTGCCATCGTCAGCACCCCTCAACCCGGACGAGTCGGACGACCTGGACGGTGTTTTTCACTCGGCCGTGCCTGCCTGGCGCGGGCGCCCGCGATTCTCGACAGTCGCCAGTCCCGTGAGGCTCCTGATGCTCCTGATGCCGTGTTTCAGAGCATCAGACCCTTCATATCCTAGGGCTCCACTGGCCGTGTCAGGTCGAACTCGACGCGCAGATGCCGGCCCTCGCGCCTGAGCTCATAGACGAACACCTCGCCCGGCCGCATTTCCATGGCCCAGACATTGGTGGTCGAGACCGCGGCGTTCCCGGCTAGGAACTGGTCGATCGATTCCTGGTCGACAGGGAACTCCTGCCGCTCGGCCGTTCCGGGCTCGCGTGCGTCGCCGCCATACATGTGGAACCCGTGCGGCACGCCGTTCTCGTCCCGGTGATCGTGCTTGAGCCGCAGGCCGGTTTCGGTGCGCGAGACCACCCAGCGGCGTGAACGTTCCTCTCCGACGCCGAAGGGAATGCCGATCTCGTCGGGCGAACCGCAGTCGCGGAAATGGGCCACCAGGCGGGCCTGGCGGAAGTCCTCATCGGCGGCGTCTCCGGTGGTGACCGTGCCTTCGAAAGCCTGACCGCACAGGCTGCGGACGTTCTCGAAAAAGACGGCCTGCGGGTCGGCCGGAGCCGATTGCGGCGTGGCGCAGGCGGTCAGGACAAGGGCTGGAACGAGGATGAGGAGCGCTTTCATGGGCGCACGCTAGCCCGCTTGGCGCCAATCGGCCAAGGCTCGGTTGACTTACCGGACTTCCTGAGTATGTTCCGCCGCTCTCGATTTCCGCGGCTTCGCAGCCGCAGCAAGGTTTTTCCCGATGGCCAAGCCCGCTTCCATCAAGATCCGCCTGAACTCGACGGCGGACACCGGCTTCTTCTACGTCACCAAGAAGAACGCCCGCACCAAGACCGACAAGCTGGTCATGCGCAAGTATGACCCTGTCGCCAAGAAGCACGTCGAGTTCAAGGAAGGCAAAATCAAGTAAGCCTTTCCGGCTTGCTATTTTGCGACGCCCGGCCCCCGGCCGGGCGTTTTCGTTTGTCCGGTCAGGCCGCATGCCAGGCAGAAGTGGAAGCTGGTTTTGCCGCCCGGCGTGCGCCCACTAGCGAGCTTAGGCCGCGCGGGCGATGACCCGATTGCGGCCCGACTGCTTGGCTTCGTAGAGCGCCTCGTCGGCCCGCTTCAGCAGGGAGTCGGTCGAATCGGTCTCGCCCGTCGTCGCGGCGACACCGATCGAGATCGTGACGTTCAGGCTCTCGCGGCCGCCCATCACCGAAAACGCGGTACCGGCCACCTGCGCCCGGATCCGGTCAGCGATGACCGAGGCGTCCTCGACCCGGGTGTCGGGCATCACCACCACGAACTCCTCGCCCCCGAACCGGCAGGGCAGGTCCACGGCCCGCACATTGGTCGCCAGGCGAACAGCGAACTCGGTCAGCACCTCGTCGCCGGCATCGTGGCCGAAGGTGTCGTTGATCCGCTTGAAGTGGTCGATGTCCAGGATCAGGACCGCCGCAGAGGCCCCGCCCCGGTTCGAATGCGCCACCAGCGGCTCGAGCTGACCGGCCATGTAGCGGCGGTTGTGCAGCCCCGTCAGGGCGTCGGTGACCGCCATCTCCAGGCTGTGGTCCAACCGGTTGCGAAGGAAGTCCGCATAGCGCTTGTGGCGGATCAGGGTGCGGCTACGCGCCGCCAGTTCCTCCGGATCGATCGGGCGAGCCAGGACGTCGTTCACGCCCAGTTCCAAGGCCTTCACCACCCGCTGGCGTTCATGGCTGTCGACAACCGCCAGGATGGGGACCGAGCGGCTGGCCGAATCCGACCGCGCCTGGGCAACGAACCGCAGGCCGTCCATCGTGTCGGACGCCGCATTGATGATCAGCAGATCGACCGGACCCCGGGCGGCGTTCAACGCGCGAATGGGATCCGCTTCCACCGTCACCCGGTGCTCGACCGACAATTCCTGGGCGATGCGCTCGGCCTGACGCAGCTGATCGTCGACCACCAGGACCCG
>CAMLNT010000099.1 GCA_946481425.1 uncultured Brevundimonas sp. | reverse complement strand
GTGTCGACCCAGCCCATGCGCGAAGCATGGGCCGGGCTCGGTCAAGCGAGGGTGATGAAGTCTGGTTAAGGGCTGACGGTCGTGCGGCCGCCGGTGGAGCGGAACAGGATGAAGGCGAAGATCAGGATGCTGAGCGCCGTCATCAGCTCGCCGGCCATGAGCGCCGGCAACAGGCTGGTGTTGCCCATCAGCATGGCGGCCAGGCCGCTCATCATGGCGATGAAGCCGATGATCGACAGACCCAGCTGCGCCTTCGGAAGCCAGCCCGAGGCGGCGTCCGGGAACAGGCGGTAGAAGAAGCCGAAGATCATCATCGAGGCCCAGCCGATGAGATTGATGTGGGCGTGCACGGGCCGGAGGGTGAACTCCTCGTTGGCGCCCATCCACATGCCCAGGCCCACGCCCACGATGAGCGACAGCACGCCGAAGCGCAGGAAGGTGTTTGCAATGGTCATTTGACGTCCCCTTGTCGAAGGGCGGCTCGTAGACCGCCGTTCTGCCCGAGGGGCAAGTTACATCGACTTCACCCTAATGTCCTGATCAGGGCGCTTTCGAAGCCCTTGGTGTCGGGACCGGGCAGGGCGTCGGCGATCTCGCCGGATTCGTACAGTTCGAAAACGCGGGGGTGGATGTAGGCCGAGCGGCAGACCGCGGGGGTGTTGCCGAGGAGCCCGGCGACGGCCTTAACGCACTGGGTGATACGGCCCTTTGACTGGGTCTTGTTATCGGGTGGGTCCATGGCGCGAAGCGCGCGGGCGGCCGAGACGGTGCCGGCCCAGGTGCGGAAGTCCTTGGCGGAGAAGTCCTCGCCCATGGCGTCGCGAATATAGGCGTTTACGTCCTCGGAGGTGACCGGGCAGAGGTCGCCGTCGTCGGCGCGGTATTTGAAGACCTGCTGACCGGGCAGGTCCTGGAGCGAGCGGATGACGCGGGCGAGGCGCTGGTCGCGGACCGAGACCTCGTGGTCCTTGCCGCTCTTGCCCCGAAAGTGGAAGCGTAGCGCCGCTCCATCGACGTCGAGGTGTCGCTTGTTGAGCGTGGTCAGGCCGAAGCTGCGGTTCTGGCGGGCGTATTCGACGTTGCCGATGCGGATGAGGGTGAGCTCCAGCAGGCGCACGGTTGTGGCGAGCACCTTGTCGCGGGTCAGGCCGCGTTTGGAGAGATCGGCCTCGACCTGCTTCCTGAGGCGCGGGAGCTTGCGGCCGAAGGCGGCGACGCGGCCAAACTTGGTGTCGGCGCGCGCTGCGCTCCAGTCAGCATGATAGCGGTACTGCTTGCGGCCCTTGAGGTCGCGGCCGGTGGCCTGGATATGTCCGGTGGCGCGCGGACAGATCCAGACCTCCGTCCAGGCCGGCGGGATGGCCAGCGCCTGGATGCGAGCCAGGGTCTTTTCGTCGGTGACCGGCTGGTCGTGCCGGTCGAGATAGCGGAAGCCCTTGCCGGATTTCAGACGTCGCAGACCGACCTGCTCATCCGAGCAGTAGGTGAGACCCTCGGGGACCTCGAACTTGTGAGCCGCACCGTCCGGCATCGTCGACCTCCTGGCGGGGTGCGAACGGCGGACGAAGCGAGTCCGTTCCTTGACGTCTGGTAGCCGACAGGCGAGGGCGGGAGCATGAATTACCGCCACAGCTTCCATGCCGGGAACTTCGCCGACCTTCACAAGCACGCTGTGCTCCTGTTGCTGCTGAAGGCCCTGCGGCCCGAGAAGGCTGCGCTGGCCATCATCGACACGCACGCGGGGGCGGGAATCTACGACCTCGGCAACGACGATCAGGCGCGGTCGAAGGAGGCCGCGCGCGGGGTGAAGGCGCTGATGGCGGGTGAGCTGCCGGGTGCGTTCGAGCCGCTGGTGGACGCAGTGAAGGCGTTGAACAGCTGGCAGGATTCGGAAGAGCTCTATCCGGGATCGCCGTGGCTGATTGTGGGGATGCTGGGTGAAGACGATCTGTACATCGGCTGCGAGGTCCAGCCGGAGGTCCGGGACCAGCTCGAGATGGCGATGGGCATGACAACAGTCCCGACCGAGGTGCGCGGCGTGGATGGCTACGAGGCCGTGGCAGCGGAATCGGCGGACCTCATCCTGATCGATCCGCCCTATGAGCGGCGCGACGATTATGAGCGGGCGGCCCAGGCCGTGGCGGCGGCGCAGCCGCTGAACCCGGACGTGGTGGTGGCGATCTGGACGCCGCTGAAGGACCTGGAGACGCTGGACGGGTTCCTCAGAGACCTGAAGGGCAAGGCGGGCGGGGCCGAGGTGCTCGTCTCCGAAGTCCGGATGCGGCCCCTGACGGACCCGATGAAGATGAACGGCTCGGCCATGGTCATCGTGCGGCCGCCGCGGGGGCTGGGCGGCGAGATCGCGGCGGTTGGCGAGGCGCTGGTCGAGGCCCTGGGCGAGGCGGGCGGCGAAGCCCGGCTCTGGAACGCCTAGAAGATTTCCGTCTGGCTGGAGGGGGCGACGCCGATCTCGGTGATGACCGGGCGGTGGTCGGAGCCATTGGGTTCGCCAAGGCGGCGCGAGCGGACCGCGAGGTCTCGGGTCACATAGACCTGGTCGATGGTCATGCCGAAGGGCGAGGGGGCCTGGGACGGCCAGGTGCCGGGCCACCCGGGGGCGGCGATCAGGTCCATGTCGCGGCGGATCATGCGACCGATGCGGCCGGTGGTGACGCTGTTGAAATCGCCGGCGATGAGGACCGGCCCGTCGAGGGCTGAAACACGCTCGGTCAGGGCCTCGACCTGGCTGATCTGGCCGTACTGGTATTCGAAGGGCCAGGGGCGGGTCAGGTGGGTGACGATGAAGGTCATCGGGCCGATGGGCGTTTCACCACGGGCCATGACGGCGTGCAGGCCGTCGGCGCGGCGTCCGAACTCGGCGATCGGGAAGCGGGCCGCGATGACGGCGCGCTCGAGCCGGTCCCCCGAGGTGCGGGTTTCGGTACGGTAGGGATAGCCTTCCAGCAGCTCGTCAAAGCCTTCGCGGGCCTCCGGGCCCAGTTCGATCAGCAGGATCACGTCGGGATCGGCGGCCTCGATCGAGCGGCGCATGGCGGCAATGTCGGCGTTGCGGATCCAGACATTGGCGGAATAGACGCGGATCACGGTCGAGCCCGGCGCCGGGCGTTCGCCCTCGGGCGCCCACTGGGGCCAGACGGCGGCGAGGAGGCCGAAGCCGACGAGGGCCGCCGCGATCATGTGGACCCTGCGCCGGATGACCAGATAGCCGATGGTCAGCAGCACCGTCCCGACCAGGGCCGGGGCGGTGAACTGAACGAGGATGTCCGGCCAGCGGTGACCGCTGCGGACGAGGTTCGCCATCAGGATCAGGGCCGGAGCGCCGAGCGGCGCCAGCAGCAGGAGCGAGAGAAGAAGCCTCATCCGAGCCGGACGGCGGTCCCGGAGACGGCGACCATCAGCATCGAGCCGTTGGCCCCGAGGGTCTCATAATCATAATCGATCCCGACCACGGCGTCGGCGCCGAGCTGACGGGCGGCGGCCTGCATTTCGGCGAGCGCCTCCTCGCGGGCCTGGCGCAGGACTTTCTCGTATGAACCGGATCGGCCGCCGATGACGTCGCGGACGCCCGCGAAGATGTCGCGGAAGATGTTTGCGCCGAGGATGGCCTCGCCGGCGACGACGCCGAGGTAGTCCCGGATCGGGCGACCTTCGATGGTGGGGGTGGTCGAGACGAGCATGTCGATTCTCCTTGGCGAAACGCTGGGTGAGGTTAAGCGTTAGCGGGGCGGCTGAGGAAGGGTCCGAAATGGCGCGCAGCATCCGGGACGTCGAGAAAATCTGGTCGAACGTCGAGGGCGTGAAGAAGATGTCGGACCGCGCCGTGGGCGTGGGCCCGTTCGGCGTCGGGATGGACGGCCTGCTGACGTGGATCCCGTGGATCGGCGACGTCTATACCGTGGGGGCCGGCGGCTGGCTGATGTTCCAGGGTCTGCGGGCGCAGGCCACACCGGGGACGTTGCTCAAGATGGCCGCCTATCTGGCGTCGGATACGGCGACGGCGGCGGTGCCCTTCGCGGGCGCGGTGGTCGACACGCTGTGGCCCGCCCATGCGATGGCGGCCAAGGCCCTGCAGAAGGATATCGAGAGCACACACTGGGTCGAAGAGGACGAGGAACACGCCCGGTCCTCCGGCGCTCATGACCGGCATGTGGAGGCCAGCCGCGCGGCCGGCAAGAGACGCGTGGTCTATCTGGGCCGACCGAAGTAGGTGGCCAGACTGAAGGTCTTCTGCTGGTCGGACGGGTTCCATGCCTATCCGGTGGCGGTGAGCTCGAGGCCCAAGGCGCTGGAGGCCTGGGGCGTGACCCAGGACCTGTTCAAGACCGGCATGGCGGCGGAGCTGACCGAGGGGGCCGACTACGAGGCGGCGCTGGCGAGCCCCGGCCAGGTGCTCGAGCGCAAGATCATCATCGACGTCGAAGGTCCGGCGGCCCAGCCAAGGCCCAGGTCGAAAGCTGCCAGACGGGAGCCGAAGGCGGTCGTCCGCAAGGCGCCCAAGGGGCCGACGAAGGCGCAACTCGCCAAGGCCTACAAGCTCGAGGCGTCGCTGCGATCGCTGAAGGACAGGCAGGCCCGTGAGCGAGAAGGGGCTGCGGGGGCCGTTGCCAAGGCTGAGGCAGCGCTGGACGAGGCCCGTGCCGACGAACGGGCGCTGGCTTCTAAACACCGCAAAGCTCGCGAGGCGGCGGAAGCAGCCCTGGCGGACGCCAGGGACGCGCTCAGGAGTTGAATGCTTCCACCGCCAGACGCCGCTTGAGGTCGCAGTCGAGAATGGCTTCGCCGCGTTCGAGATAGGTTTGCTCGAGGTCGGCCAAGGTGACCGGCCCTTCGGGCAGGATCGGCAGGCGGCAGGGTTCAAGGGCCAGGGGCGGCGGGTTGAGCTGCGGGGCAAAGGCCGGGCGAAAGGGCGCACAGGCGGCGGTCGGCGTCGCGCAGGCGAGCAGCGCGAGCAGGATCGATTTCAGTCGTGGCATCGGGGGCGGTCTCGGCCTGGGCGGTGGCGCGCGCGGTGATCGTGCGGGCCTCGGTGAGGGTTTCGTGGGCGGCGTGGGTCGAGGCGGCCTGACGTTCGAGCGCCTCGACCTGGGCCTGGCGTTCGGCGAGATCGGTCTGGAGGCGGTCAAGGCGAACCTCGGCGCGTTGGAGCCGGCTTTCGTCGGACCACGGCAGCCAGGCGGTCAGGCCGTCCCACCAGCGGGCGGCCAGCGCCACGGCCAGCAGCAGGGCGGCGAGGAGCGCCAGAGCCGACGCGATCCGCCCGACCAGGGTGAGCTCGCGCCAGCGGATCATGGGCGGGCCTCCTCGGACCGTTGGCCGGAGAAAACCCCCTGCCAACCCTGCCAAACCCTGCCAACCCTGCCACTCGGTGGCCCGGCCCGGGGCATCGAATGTGAGAGGCCGATGTCGGTGAGAGAGACGTTCATCGGGCCAACTCGAAGTGCGGGCTGTCGCTTTCGCCGCGCTCGCGAGGTTTGCCGTCACGGTCCCAGTCAGCGCCCCAGCGTATGGGAACGCCCAGATCGCGGGCGGCCGAGAACATGGCGTCGGCGATGCGGTCGAACTTCTTCGTATCGGACCAGTCGACAGGGAAGGGACAGAGGTCGACGGCGTGGCCGTAACCGGTCGCCGGATCGACGAAGTGGCGGCTGTTCAGCGTCCAGGTGACCCTGGGGCCGGGGCTGGAGCGGCCCTGACTGTAGAGCTGTTTCTGACGCTCGGGCGTGCGGACGCCTTCGATGACCGCGAAGTCCTGGACCGACTTCAGGATCGCGCGCTGGACCACCCGCTTAAGGTCCGGGTGGACGCCGTCGAGGCGGGCGAGACTGCGGGCGGAGAGGGCGAAGGTCATGCCACCCCCCGCAACTTCTCGATCGACTTGAGGCCGAGCAGGGCGGCGACGAAGGCGAGCCAGAGCGCCAGATAAGGCTCGGCCATGGGCCGGTCGATCAGGTGGCCGAGGCCGCCCGCATAGAGGGTGCCGGCGACGGCGATCCAGCCGGCGGCCGGGCGCCAGAGGCGGTCGAAGGCCTGCCACAGGACATGACGGCGGATGGGATGGTCGGGAAGGGGGATCGAGTCTGACATGGGCATTCCGACAGGTGGGTTGGACCTGTCGACGATTGTCTCGCCGCCCCGGCGGGCGGGGACGAACGCGAGGATCGTGCGCGCTTGACGCCCGGTCCCCCGGGTTCCATGACCGCCCCGACCGGAGGCCGATTTGAGCAGCAAACCCTTGTCCCTGACCGAAGGCTTCGCCGAGCCGTCGCTCGACGCCTGGCGCGCATCGGCGACGAAAACGGCGCCAGATTCCCGCTTCGAAGCGCTCGTTCGGCGCACGCTGGACGGCATCGAGGTGCAGCCGCTGTACGGCGCCTGGAACGCGAGCGAGCCGGCCGGACCGAGAAAGGCGCCCGCCGCCGATGCAACGCGGCCCTGGGATCTGAGAAGCCGGTTGTTCGCTGGGTCGCCCAGCAAGGCTAACCAGCAGGCGCTGGCGGAACTGACCGGCGGGGCCGCTTCGGTGCTGGTCCCGGTGGCCGAAAGCGGTATCGCGTCGCCTGACGATCTGGCGGCGGCGCTGGACGGGGTGCTGCTGGAGCTGGCGCCGGTGGCGCTGGACGGCGGCGAGGCGGCGGTGGACGCAGCCAACTGGCTGGCGGTGGCGGCCAAGGGCTCGCCGCAGGCGAAGCTGGCCTTCCATCTGGACCCGGTGACGACGGTTGCGCGCGAGGGCTCGGACCTGTTCGACGCGGCGGTTCAGACGGCGATGCGGCATCAGGCGGCCTATCCGGCAGCGGAGCTGTTCCTGGCGTCGGGCCGGTTCGTGCACGAGGCTGGCGGGACCGAGGCGCAGGAGCTGGCGGCCATGCTGGCGAGCGCCGTGTCCTACGCGCGGGCGCTGGAAGGCGCGGGGCTCACGGCGGCAGAGGCGCTGCGTCGGGTGACGCTGGGCCTGTCGGCAGACAACATGGCCTTTGCGACGCTCGCCAAGACGCGCACGGCGCGGATGCTGTGGGGCCGGGTGTGCGAAGCCTCGGGCGTGGCGGTTCCGGCGCGGATCGAAGCTCGGTCGTCGCGGCGGATGCTGTCGGCGGCGGATGCGTGGACCAACCTGCTGAGACTTACGGCAGCCGGCTTCGGCGCGGGCGTGGGCGGGGCCGACGCGGTGGTGCTCGATCCGTTCGATGTCGCTGCAGAGGCGCCGACCGCGCTGGCTCTGAGACAGGCGCGCAACATCCAGCTGGTGCTGATGGAGGAGGCGCATCTGGGCCGGGTGGCCGATCCGGCGGGCGGGTCGTGGTTCGTCGAGAGCCTGACGCGCGAGATGGCGCAGACAGGGTGGACCTTGTTCCAGGAGATCGAGGCGGGCGGCGGGATCACGGCCGGCCTGGACGGGCTGGCGGAGAAGGTCGAGGCAGCGCGCGTCGAGCGCGACGCGGCTCTGAAGGACGGCAAGACCCAGATGATCGGTGTGACGGTCCACCGGCCGGCGGACGCAACGCCGGTCCAGACCAAGGCAGAGACGGGCCGGTTCGCGCCGGTGAGTCTGACGATCGCCTTCGAGGGAGCCGCGTAATGGGCATTCCGAGCGATTTTTCGAAGGTCGAGTTCGGCTCGGCGTCAGTCGCCACACCGAAGGGTGAAGGCCCCCTCTGGATCACCCCGGAGCGGATCGCGGTCGATCCGGTTTACGGCCCCGAGGCGCTCGAGGGCGCGGACTTCACCGGAGGCCTGCCGGGGATCGCGCCCTATGGGCGGGGTCCGTATCCGACCATGTATGTGACCAACCCCTGGACGGTGCGTCAGTACGCGGGCTTCTCGACGGCGGAGGAGTCCAACGCCTTCTATCGGAGGAACCTCGCGGCCGGTCAGATGGGCCTGTCGATCGCCTTCGATCTGGCGACGCACCGGGGCTATGACAGCGACCATCCGCGCGTGGCCGGCGACGTCGGCATGGCGGGCGTTGCGATCGA
>CAMLNT010000098.1 GCA_946481425.1 uncultured Brevundimonas sp. | reverse complement strand
CACACTACCCCTACGGTCACCGGACCCGGAGTCCGGCGCTCCGCCTGCCCTCCCACCTCCATGCGGCCAGCTGCATGGAGACGATGAGACGCGTCATCCCGAACAACGAGGCTAAGCCGAGGCCCTTTCCGGGACGGCGGAAGCGCCCGCGTGACCTGCGCCTTCCCCCGCGCTAAGCAGGCCCCATCTTGAATCAGACCCGCGCCCGGCGGGCGCTCAGGGAGAAACCCCTATGGCCGATACCGCCCCCGAGACGCCGAAGACGACCGGCCTTCTCAGCCTCATCGGCCACACGCCGATGATCGAGGTCACCAAGATCGACACCGGCCCGTGCAGGCTCTTCCTCAAGCTGGAATCCAACAATCCCGGCGGTTCGATCAAGGATCGCATCGCGGTCACCATGCTGGACGAGGCCGAGCGCGAAGGCTGGCTCAAGCCGGGCGGCACGATCGTGGAGGCGACCGCGGGCAACACCGGTCTGGCCCTCACCCTGGTCGGCGTCCAGCGGGGCTACCGCGTCCTGCTGGTCATCCCCGACAAGATGTCGCGTGAGAAGATCCAGCACGTTCGCGCCATGGGCGCCGAGGTGCGGCTGACCCGCTCGGACGTCGGCAAGGGACATCCCGAATACTACATGGATCTGGCCGAGAGCCTGGCCCAGAAGATTCCCGGTGCCTTCTATGTCAACCAGTTCGCCAACGCCGCCAATCCGCTGGCGCATGAGTTGACGACCGGGCCCGAAATCTGGGAGCAGATGGACGGCGACGTCGACGCCTTCGTCGCCGGTATCGGCTCAGGCGGCACCATCACGGGCGTCGCCCGCTATCTGAAATCGAAGTCGCCGAAGGTCCAGGCCATCCTCGCCGACCCGGTCGGCTCGGTGCTCGCGGGCTACGTCAACGAGGGCAAGCCCGGGCCCAAGGGCTCCTATTCCGTCGAGGGCATCGGCCAGGACTTCATCCCCGATACCGCCGACATCACGCTCGTCGACAAGGCCTATTCGATCCCTGACCTCGAAGCCATCGGCGCCGCGCGCGAGCTGCTGGCGAAAGAGGGGGTGTTGGCCGGCTCCTCGTCCGGCACGCTTCTCGCCGCCGCCCTGCGCTATTGCCGCGAGCAGACGGAGCCGAAGCGGGTCGTCAGCTTCGTCTGCGACACCGGGGCGAAGTATCTGTCCAAGGTCTACAACGACGCCTGGCTGACCGATCAGGGGCTGACGCCGCGCAAGCTGCATGGCGACCTGCGCGATGTCGTCAGCCGCTCGGCCGACGAGGTGATCTCCGTGGGGCCCGATGACACCCTGGCGGTGGCCTACGGCCGGATGCGTCAGGCCGATGTCTCGCAGCTCCCGGTCATGGACGGCGGGCGGCTGGTCGGCATTCTGGACGACTCCGACATCGTCCATGTGATGGACACCGACGAGATCACCCGCGCCGAACGCTTCGCCAAGCCGGTCAAGGACGCCATGGCGACCAGCCTCGACACGGTCCAGGTCCACGAAAGCCTGAACGACCTGATCCCGATCTTCGAGCGCGACCACGTCGCCATCGTCATGGACGGCCAGACCTTCGTGGGTCTGATCACCCGTGTAGACCTCATCAATCACCTCAAGCTGAATCAGTAGAACCATGGCCAAAGGATCGAACCGGCAGGGCTTTTCCACGCGCGCCATTCACGCGGGACAGAAGCCGGATCCGACGACCGGCGCGGTGATGACGCCGATCTACGCCACCTCGACCTACGCCCAGGAAAGCCCGGGCGTGAACAAGGGCTATGAGTACGCGCGCGGCAAGAACCCGACGCGCGAGGCCTTCGAGGCCTGTATCGCCGACCTCGAGAACGGGACCCACGGCTTCGGCTTCGGCTCGGGCATGGCGGCGACCTCGACGGCGCTCGAGCTGCTGGACGCCGGCGCCCACATCCTGACCGGCGACGATCTCTACGGCGGCACTTACCGGCTGTTCGAGCGCGTGCGCCGGCGGTCGATGGGGCTGGACTTCTCCTACCTCGACCTGACCGACCTTGAGGCCGTCGAGGCCGCGGTCCGGCCCGAGACGAAGATGCTCTGGGTCGAGACCCCGACCAATCCGCTGATGAAGCTGGCCGACATCGCGGCTCTCTCTGCGGTGGCGAAGAAGCACGGCCTGCTGATGGTGGTCGACAACACCTTCGCCACGCCCTGGTGCCAGTCGCCGCTCGACCTCGGCGCCGACATCGTCATGCACTCGGCGACCAAATATCTGAACGGCCATTCCGACGTGATCGGCGGGGTGCTGGTCACCAAGGACGCCGACCTCGCGGTCCAGCTCAAGTTCCTCCAGAATTCCATCGGCGGCGTCATGGGCCCGTTCGACGCCTTCCTCGTGAACCGCGGCCTCAAGACCCTCGGCGTGCGCATGAGGGCCCACTGCGAAAATGCGCTCGCCATCGCCCGCTGGCTCGAAGGCCGCGCCGGGGTGGCCAAGGTCTATTACCCGGGCCTCGAGAGCCATCCGCAGCACGACCTCGCCAAACGCCAGATGCGCGGCTTCGGCGGCATGATCTCCATCTTGGTCGACGGGGATCTGGCCCGCACCAAACAGATCATGGAGCGGCTCCAGGTCTTCACCGTCGCCGAGAGCCTCGGCGGTGTCGAAAGCCTGGCCAACCACCCCGCCATCATGACCCACGCGAGCGTGCCGAAAGAAGTCCGCGAGGCCGGCGGCGTCACCGACAACCTGATCCGCCTGTCCGTCGGCGTGGAGGACCTCGACGACCTGATCGCGGACCTGGAGCAGGCTCTGGCCTAGGTGATCGCCTCGCCCTTCATCAGCGCGCGCGCATAGCGCACTGGCGGCGAGCCGAAGCTGAGCAGGGTGTCGTGGTAGGTCTTCATGTCGAAGCTCTCGCCTTCGGGCTCCTGCATCTCGCGGCGAAGCGCCCAGTGCTCTCGCCAGCCGACGAAATAGGTCGGCAGCTGGGCCGACGAGAGCTGCGCTCGGATCCATTTGCCGGCGGCTTCGGATTCCTGCTGGAAGGCGTCCTGCGTCATCATCCGCATCGCTTCGTCGCGCTCCATGCCGTCGACGTGGACGCCGATGTCCAGCAGAGCATTGGCGATGACCCGCAGCAGGAATTTCAGGTTCGCCAGCCGATACAGCGGATCGCCGTCCAGGTGCCCCGCGTCGACCATGACGTCCTGCGCATAGCAGGCCCAGCCCTCCACGAAAGGCCCCGACGCCAGCACCGCCCGGACGACGGACGGATAGCGGTTCGAATGGGCGATCTGGAGGTAGTGGCCAGGCATGGCCTCGTGGACCGTCACCCCCTCCAGGGCCCGCGTGTTGTACTCACGCAGGAAGCTCTCGGCCTGCTCGTCCGACCAGCTCTCCGGAATGGGCGAGATCTTGTAGAAGGTCGGCTGCTCGCGATCGAGCGGGCCGGGGCTGTCGCAATAGGCCACCGCGACCCCGCGCTGGAACTCCGGCGTCAGCACGATGCGAACCGGCTCGTCCGGCACGGTGACGATGTTGCGGGCGCGCACGAAGTCCGTGGCGCTGGCCAGCATGGCTTCGGCGGCCTCGACCAGACCGTTCCGGCTCGGCCGGTCGGCGTAGACGATCTCCATGGCGGCGGCGATGACGGCCTGGCGCTGCTCGTCGTTCGGACGGCGCGGCGCCTCGGGCGCCCCTTCGCGGCCTTCGAGGACCTGGGCCGAGATCTGGTACATCTCGTTACGGACCCGGGCCATTTCGGCCTCGCCCTGCTCCTTGATCTCGGCGCGCGACAGCGGGCTGTTCAGGGCGAACGCCAGCTTGGCGTCGTAGAGCTCGGCGCCGAGACGGAAGTCGCCCTGGGCGCCGGGGACGAGGACCGTGTCGATCCATTCCTGATGGGCCTGGATACCCAGCTTGGCGACGCGCCCGGCGTCCGTCAGGCGTGTCCGCTCGGCGCCGGACAGCGCGCCGGCCTCAGCGAGGATCATGTCGACGAGGCTTTCCAGTCCGCGGTTCTGGCTCGCGACCGTCTGCGCGTGAATGGCCGGGACGCGGGCCGGCTGCAGCGCGTCGCGGGTGCCGGCCAGCAGAGCCGGGAAGGCCTCCATCCGGGCCGTGGCGGCGCGCAGTCGGTCGGGCAGGGGCGCGAATTCGCGCACGATCAGGCTGAACAGGGCCGAGCCGGCGTATTCGTTGTGGACCAGCGGGTCCCAGGCCCAGGCCTGAAGCACATCGTGTGTCCAGATGTCACCGCGCAGGCTGTTGTCGAGGAGCGCCGCATCGACCTGGCGGTCCCGCGACAGGGTCGACCTGTCGATGGCGCCGAGCTGATCCAGCGCCTGCCGCGCCAGCGACGATCTCGCGTACCAGCTGGCGGGGCCGAGGTCGCCGACCTGGTCATCATGGCGATGGTCGCCCAGCGCCGTTGCATACGGCGGCGACAGTCGGATCGACTCGTCCAGCCAGCCCTGAGCCACCTGATCGAAGGCCGTATCTGCCGCGCTGGCGGCCTGGGCATAGGCGCTGGTCGGCGCCAGGGCTGCGGCGCCCGACAGGGCCAGGAACAGGCGGCGGTTCAGGAACGGGTTCATCGGCGGCCTCCGGACAGGGGCCGCGACCTTGGCGCTGCCCGGAGCCTACCGCAAGGTCAGAAGCCGAGGTTCAGGACCGCGACCAGCGCCTCGTCATACTGGGCCGACGGGTTGTCGACGTCGGTGTCGTACCAGCGCAGGTCCAGCGAGGCCCAGTCGGTCAGCTCGAAGTCGGCGCCGACATTCCAGGCGGTGTAGTCGCGGCTGTTGACCTGCTCGCGGCGGCCGACCGCAGCCGACAGACGAACACGGTCGTGGACCCGGACGCGGCCCCGAGCTTCAACCCAGGTCCAGCTGCGGGTCGAGCCGGCGCTGTCGGGCGAATACTGGAAGCGCAGGCGCGCATCGACCCGGTCCGTCAGGTCACGCGATACGTCGGCGGTGAATTCCCACGACGTGTCGTCTGCGCCAGGCGTCGCATCCAGGTACCACTTGTGGGCGGCGTTGAAGTCGAACTCGAAACCGGCGGCCTCGGGGGCCCAACCGGCGTTGATCTCGGCCTCGAAAGGCGAGCCGGTCGAGTGGTCGATCGTCTCGCCCTCGACCGCGACGTAGAATTCATTGAGCTCCCACTGGGCGACGGCCAGGGCAAACGGTTCGCCCTCAGACTTGGACGCGCCTTTCGAGCGGTTGTCGGTGCCGACGGCGACGTCGAAGGACCATTCGCCACCGAAGTCCTGCGCCATGGCGGCGGAGGGAAGGGCGATCAGGGCAAACGCAGTCGTCAGGGCCAGGCGGCGCATCGAGGGGCTCCGGATGAGAATCGTCCGGAGACGGATGAACCGGACGCCCGCCCCTTAGCCGAACCGCTGCGACATCTCCGTGACGGCAGAATGAAACTCCTGTGAGAGGCGCTCCACGAGCTGGCGGGCGGGGAGGACGTCGTGGATCGCGCCCGAGCCCTGGCCCGCGGACCAGACGGTCTTCCAGGCCTTGGCCTCTTCGCCCATGTCGAGTTTGTGCTCCGGCAGGGACTTGGGATCGATGCCGTTCTCGAGCAGCGACTTGGTCATGAAGTTGGCCGGGATGCCCGACACGGCGGGCGTGTAGGTGATGTCCGAGGCGCCGCTTTCGACGATCATGGCCTTGTAGGCGTCGGGGGCAAGCGCCTCGGTCGTGTTGATGAAGCGGGTGCCCAGATAGGCGAAATCCGCGCCCATCGTGATCGCGGCGGCGACGTCGCGGCCCGTCGAGAGACAACCCGACAGGATGATCGTGCCGTCGAAGAAGGAGCGCACCTCGTTGACGAGGGCGAAGGGGTTGATGATGCCGGCGTGGCCGCCGGCGCCGTTGGCGACGAGGATCAGGCCATCGACGCCCGCTTCGGCGGCCTTGCGGGCGTGCCGGATGTTGGCGATGTCGTGGAAGACCACCCCGCCGTAGCCATGGACCGCGTCGACGACGTCGCGCACGGCGCCCAGCGAGGTGATGATCAGCGGAACCTGCTGTTCGACCGAGACCATCATGTCGGCCATCAGGCGCGGGTTGGTCGGGTGGACGATGTGGTTCACGCCGAAGGCGGCGGCGTCCGGGTTCAGACGACTCTTGATGTCGATGAGCCATTCCCGATAGCCCTCGGTCGTGCGTTGGTTCAGCGAGGGGAAGGTCCCGATGGCCCCGGCGTTGCAGGTCTCGACGACGAGGTCGGGGCCCGAACAGAGGAACATCGGCGCGGCGATGACAGGGATCTTGAGGCCGCGCTGGAGTGATGCCGGGATGGCCATGGAGCGTTCCTTCGTTGTCTTTCGCTACGCATAACCGGGCGCCGTGACGGAAGGCAACGGGGCTCGCTCGACGGATCAGCCGACCGAGAAGACGATTCGCACGGTGAAGGTCGCGCCGTCCGCCATACCCTCCAGCGACGCCGGGTCCAGCCGGCCACGTCCGACGACGCGCTCGGCGGCCGCACCGAATCCGAAGCCTTCGGGCGTCTCGGACTCCACGTGGCAGTCGGTCGGCGTGCCTGACGGATGGAACCGGCACCGCACGATCGCCGAGCCGGAGATCAGCTGGGACAGGGCGCTGGGCGGATAGTCATGGGCCTCCAGCCGCGGACGTTGATCCCAGATGGGCTCGACAGCGGGCTGCGGCGGCGGCGCGTGATGCAGGACGCCGGCAAGAAGCAGAAGTGGGGCAATTAGCATGGTGATCCGTCTGCCTGTGTTGCGGAGCGCCGACAAGGCGCGATTACTCGCGGCGGGATCGGGGCGCGTTGCCCTTCGGCGCCGTCAATGCTAGACGCCGCCGCTTGACCGCCCGGCCCCGGGCTCCCACGTCTGATCCCATGCTGCTTGTCACTCTGCTGGTCGTCCAGATCCTGATCTCGATCGCCCTGATCGCGGTCGTCCTGATGCAACGTTCCGAAGGGGGCGCGCTCGGCATGGGCGGCGGCCCGACCGGCCTGATGACGGCGCGGGGCGCCGGCAACCTGCTGACCACCACCACCTGGTGGCTGGGCGCCGCCTTTGCGGTCTGCGCAGTGGCCCTGACCATTCTGGGCAACATGGAGCAGCGCACGAGCCTGTCGATCGACGCTGACGATATCGGGGCGGCGGTCGGCGCTCCGGCGGCCCCGGAAGGCGCCCAGCCGGAACAGCCCGCTCAGCCCACGCCGCCGGCCGAGGACAGCCTGTCGCTCGACAGCCTGCCGGTCGGCTCGGCTCCGGCGGAGACCCCGGCCCAGTGACCCGGGGGGCGGCCCTCCGCCCCGCCACAGTCGAAGAGCCTCCGGCAACAGGGCGCCCCAGCGGGCGCCCTTCTTGTTTTCAACAGGCGCGTGGGCCGACGCCAGAGCCCGGCGCCCGAATCAGCGGTAAGGTGGTTCCCCGTGACTAGATATGTGTTCATCACGGGCGGCGTGGTTTCCTCGCTGGGCAAGGGCCTCGCTTCGGCGGCCCTCGGCGCGCTTCTGCAGGCGCGGGGCTACACGGTTCGCCTCAGGAAGCTCGACCCCTATCTCAATGTCGATCCGGGCACGATGAGCCCGTACCAGCACGGCGAGGTCTTCGTGACCGACGACGGGGCGGAAACCGACCTGGATCTGGGCCACTACGAGCGGTTCACCGGCGTGTCGGCGGCCAGGTCGGATAACATCACGACCGGGCGCATCTATTCCACGATCCTGGAGAAGGAGCGGCGCGGGGATTACCTCGGCGCCACCGTCCAGGTCATTCCGCACGTCACCAACGAGATCAAGGAATTCGTCCTGCGTCCCGCCGTCGACCCGGCCACGGGCAAGGAGGCGGATTTCGTGCTGGTCGAGATCGGCGGCACGGTCGGCGATATCGAGGGCCTGCCGTTCTTCGAAGCCATTCGCCAGCTGGGCCAGGAGCTGCCGCGCGGTCAGAGCTGTTTCGTGCACCTGACGCTGCTGCCGTACATCGGCACCGCCGGCGAGATGAAGACCAAGCCGACGCAGCACTCGGTCAAGGAGCTCCGCTCGATCGGCATCCAGCCGGACGTCCTGCTCTGCCGCTGCGAGCAGCCGATCCCGGAAGGCGAGAAGAAGAAGATCGCCCTGTTCTGCAACGTGCGCGAAAGCGCCGTCGTCCAGGCGATGGATTCGGCGGACATCTA
>CAMLNT010000097.1 GCA_946481425.1 uncultured Brevundimonas sp. | reverse complement strand
ATGAACGTCGGGGCCATCGTCGAAATCCCGATGCTGAACGTCCGCCTCGGCTCGGCCAAGCGGCCCGGTCGCAAGATCGGCCAGATGGAGGAGAGCTTTCTCTCCGAACTGACGCCCGGCGACGATTTCATCTTCGCCGGTCAGCCCTGGCGCTTTTCCGACATCGAAGGCCTGGACGCCTACGTCAGCCCGGCCCCTTCCGACGCCGACCCCATGACCCCCAGCTGGGGCGGCAACAAGTTCGCCCTGTCGACCTATCTGGCCCGCCGCGTGCGCCGGATGATCCACGACGAGGCCGAGTGGGGCCGCCTGCCCGACGACGTGCAGGAATGGCTCCAGATCCAGAAGATCCGCTCGGTCATTCCGTCGCCGGACGAAATGCTGGTCGAGACCTTCCGGCGCGGCTCGCGTCACTATCTCGTCTGCTACCCCTTCGACGGCCGCATCAGCCACGGCACCCTCGGCCACCTCCTCGCCCGGCGGCTGGAGCGGGCCGGCAAGAACCCGCTCGGCATGGTCGCCAACGACTACGCGCTGGCCATCTGGGCCATGCGGCCGCTGGGCGACCTCGACCTCGACCAGCTCTTCCAGCAAGACATGCTCGGCGACGACCTCGAGGCCTGGCTCGACGAGAGCTACATGATGAAGCGAGGCTTCCGGGCCTGCGCCGCCATCTCGGGCCTCGTCCAGCGCCGCCTGCCCGGCCACGAGAAGACCGGCCGCGCCGTGACCTTCTCGACCGACCTGATCTACGACGTGCTCCGCCGCCATCAGCCCGACCATCTGCTGCTCCGCTGCGCGCGCGCCGACGCCGCCTCCGGCCAGCTCGACGTGGCCCGCCTCGGCCTGCTGCTCCAGCGCATCAAGGGCCGCATGCGCCACGTGCCCCTGACCCGGCCCTCGCCCTTCGCCGTCCCCGTCATGCTCGAGATCGGCCGCGAGCCGGTCCTGGGCGGCAGCTGGTCCGACGCCATCCTGCACGAGACCGCCGAGGACCTGATCGCCGAAGCCATGGAGCTCGACGCATGAGCCCGCTTCGGCGCGCGGCCTGCGGCGGATGCCGGCTGGAGGTCCACGGCACGACCGTGGTCGCCCGCGCCTCCGGCGCGCTCTGGATCGAGGCCGAACGCACCCTCGCCGCCGGTGACCTCCACTTCGAAAAGGGTTCCGCCTACGGCGTGCGCGGCCAGCTCCTCCCGCCCTACGACACGATGGCGACCCTCGAGCGGCTAGAGGCCGAGGTCTCTGCGTTGCGGCCCCAGCGGATCGTCCTGATGGGCGACACCTTCCACGACCGCTGGGCCGAGGACCGGCTGACGACCGAGGTGATCGAACGCCTCAGGGCCCTGGGCGAAGGCCGCACCGTCGTCTGGCTCGCCGGCAACCACGACCCGGCCCCCCCGCGTGGACTGCCCGGCGAGGTGGCCGAAGACCTGTCGATCCACGGCCTGCTGTTGACCCACGAACCCCACGCCGGACACGCCCCCGGCGAGATCGCAGGCCACCTGCACCCGGTGGCCACGGTCACGGGCTATGGAGCCCGCGTGCGCCGCCGCTGCTTCGTCACCGATGGCCGCCGCATGATCCTGCCCGCCTTCGGCGCCTATGCGGGCGGACTGAATGTGACCGACCGCGCCTTTGCCCACCTCTTCGAAGCCCCGCCCACCGCTCTGATCCTCGGCGGCGAGCGCGTCCATGCCGTGCCCCGGGAGAAGCTCGCCTCAGGTCGCTGACTTGGCGGCGACCAAGCGTGGCCGTATCGTCGTTCCGGGAGGACCACGCATGACGCAAGATCTCGACGGGTTGGCCCGGAAACTGTCCGCCTCTCCGAAGCTTGACGCCCGACGGATCGGCGAGAGGCTGAAGATTGCGCCGCGGCGGCGGATTGGTGGTCGGGGGCCCCTGCGTCTCCTGTGGCCAGCGGCCGAAGGGCGAGTCCAGTGGCGGGATGGTCGACCACGCGTTTCCGTTGCGCCGGATGGCTGGGCCTGGCTGGTCTGGTTTGTCCTCGCGGGCGCAAGCGCGGTCGAGGTGCTGATGGACCGCGCCGAGTTTCCGAGGGACTATCCCGCCTATGCGCCTCTCGTCGCGCTCGGCGTCTACTCCTTGTTGATGGTCGTCGCGGTCGTCAGCCTCTCCGCCGCCATCCGCAGGGCCATCGTGCGCTAGGTCCGGCGGAACCAGCGCGAAGCCGCCCAGCCGGTCAGCAGCGCGATCAGCACCGAGGCCAGGCCGTAGAGCCACGGCTGGCGAAAGGCGAAGTCGTGGATCCAGCGCTCGACCCCGACGCGCCGCACCTGGATGGAATCGCGCCGGACCGACACGGCCCGCCCATCCTGGAACAGCCAGACCTCGGTCTGGTAGACCCCCGTCGGGGCCTCTGCCGGAAGGGTGATCTCGGCCCGGAAGAGCCCCGGATCGACAAAGCTGACCCCGTCCGGATCGGTATTGTAGAGGCCGTCCGCCTCCTTCAGCCGGATCACCGCGCGGCGCCAGTCGAGGTAGTCCTCGCCCAACCGGCTGATGACCACGTCGCGCACCCCGTACAGGTTCACTGTCCTCTGCTCGTCCGGCGCATCGATACGGATGTGGTCCAGTCCGACGCCCAGACGGCGCAGCACCCCGAAGCCGGCGATCTCCGACAGCGGCCGCGACGAGGAGGTCATGTAGAAGGCCGGAGCGCCCTCGAACAGGACCGGCCGACTGTTCAGCCAGAGCCCGGCGACCCTCACCTTGCGCACGAGGCGCACCGGGCGCTCGGGCCCGCGCACGACCACGACGACGTCCGCCGGCTCGTCCCCCGGATTGAAGACGGCTCCATAGAGCACGATCGACGCGCCCGCATAGCCGGCGTCGACCTCCACCTCGGTCTCGGTCAGGGCGGCCGATACGCTCGGGGTTTCGGCAGGCGCGGCCGGTTGGACGATGGCCGGCGGCTCGGGAGGCAGCTGCATCATCCCCCGCCTCCAGGCGCCAGGGCAAATGGATCGCCCGGACGCAGGAACAGGCTCAGGCCCATCTGCAGACCAACCAGCAGGATCAGCAGGCCCAGCGCCGCCCGCAGTTCGTCCGCCCGGAACCGCGCCGAAGCCTTGGCCCCGTACTGGGCGCCTAGCACGCCGCCGACCATCAGCAGGGTCGACAGGAGAATGTCGACCGTCTGGTTGCGGCCGGCCTGAAGGATGGTCGTGATCCCCGTGGTGATCAGGATCTGGAACAGGCTCGTGCCCACCACCACGGCCGCCCGCATACGCAGGATGTAGACCATGGCCGGGACCAGGATGAAGCCGCCGCCCACCCCCATGATGGCCGAGAGGATCCCGGCGAACACACCGAGCACCAGCGGGGGCAGGGCCGAGATGTAAAGGCCCGATCGCGGAAACCGCATGCGGAACGGCAGGCCGTAGAGCCAGAGCGGCCGACGCGTCTGGGCCCGCGGCGCAGGCTCGCCACGACGCCGTCGCAGCATGGCGTTCAGGCTTTCGTTGAGCGTCAGGGCCCCGACCGATCCGAGCAGGATCAGATAGGACACAGCCACCACCAGATCCGCCTGGCCGAGCAGACGCAGGATGCGGAACAGTTCTACGCCGAAGACAGCGCCCAGGGCCCCGCCGAGCGCCATCACGCCTCCCATCCGGTAGTCGACCGAGCCGGCGCGGTTGAGGGTGACCACGCTGGAGGCCGAGGAGGCGACGACATGATTGGCCTGGCTGGCTACGGCCACGGCCGGCGGGATGCCCATGAAGACCAGCACCGGCGCCATCAGGAAGCCGCCGCCGATGCCGAACAGGCCCGAGATGAAGCCGACAAGCGCGCCCAGCGCCAGCAACAGGGGCGCGTTCACCGAAACCTCGGCTATGGGCAGATAGACGTCCAAGGTCCTCGCCGGATCAGTTGTATCGGCGCGCGCGAGGCGGCGCCCGGTTCACCCTAGCCCTGACCGTTGTCGGCCAGGAAGCGCTCGGCTTCGGATTCCGCCTCAAGACGATCGGACGCCGACAGACCGGCGCGGACGCGCGCCGCGGCCTCCTCGGCGCCCTCGTCGCCAAGCCGACCGGCCACCAGGTACCACTGGTAGGCCCGGGTCGTGTCGACCTGAACGCCATCGGCGCCCTGCTCGTAGATGCGGGCGAGGTTGTACTGGCTGTTCACGAGGCCGCGCTCGGCCGCCTCCTGGAACCAGCGCATCGCCTGGACCTGATCCTGCGGGCCGCCCGATCCTTCGTAGAGGTAGAGGCCGAGATTGTGCATGGCCATCGGCTCGCCGCCGCGCGCGGCGCGCTCGATCCACCGGCGGGCCTCGGTCGGGTCGGCGGTCACCCCCGCCTGACCTTCCTCATAGAGATAGGCCATCTGCAGTTGCGCCTGGGGATGGCCGAGGTTGGCCGCGCGGCTCATGAGGCGGACACCCTCGGCGTCGCCGGCCTCGATCAGCGGGAGGGCCTGGTCGTACAGGGCCTGTCCCTCAGCCTGGGCCTCGGCGGCCGGGGGCGCGATCTGCAGGTCGCCGGGGCTGACCGCCGACGCCGCCAGGGCCGGGCCGCCGGGCGCCGGCAGGCCCGGGATAGCCGAGCCTTCCTCGACGAGCCGCTGATAGCCCATGATCCCGGCCGCGCCGCCGCCGACGAGGACGACAGCGGTAGTGGTGGCCAGGATAGCCTTGCCGATGGTCGAGCCTTCGCGGCGCTGCTTGTCGACCCGCTTCTGAAGACGGGACTTGCCGCCGCCCAGGCGGAAGCCGAAGCCCTTGCGGGCGCCCTCGTCCTCCGTCGCGGCCTCGCCCCGGCGCGTCGCGGCGCGGGCGGCCTCGATCGCCTCGCGCGTGCTCAGCGGCCGTTCGGTACGGCCATGCCGATCCGTCAGGAACTCGGTCTCGGGATCGAACGAATCGAGATCCCCGGCGCCGTCGTCGAACCCGGCATAGGTCTGGACTGACGGCGCCTGGCCGAAGGTCGCGGCCGGTTCAGGGAACGCTTCGGACGCGAAGGCGGGCTCGGGCGCGAAGGTGGGCTCGGGCGACAGGGCCGGCTCAGGCGCAAAGGCCGCGAGGTCCGGCTCGATCGGATCCGCCGCCGGGAATACCGGGTCGGCGAAAGCAGCGAAGTCCGGCTCGACCGGTTCCGCGGGGGCGAAGACCTGGGCCGGCTGCGCCTTCGCCTCGGTCCGCACGATGGCGGACGGTTGCATCGGCGCGGCAAAGACGTCCTCCGTCTGGTCACGTCCGGCGGCCGGGAAGGCCGGGTCGGCGGCTTCGTTCCAGGCAGGCTCAAAGGCCGCGCTCGGGAAGGCTTCGTCGGTCCAGCCCGCGCCCTGGTCGTCCGGCCCGCGGCGCGACAGCTGACGATCGATGCTCTCGCGCGCCTCGGCCAGAAGCCGGGCGGTCCGCTCTTCCGACTGGCGCATGCGCTCGGCGAGTTCGCCGGACGCACGGTCGTAGCGGGTCTCCATCTTTTCGGAGGCGCGGTTCAGCTTGTCGGCCAGCTCGTTGACGCCCTCGGCGGCGCGGCGCTCGCCCTGGGCGATCCGCTCTGCCAGCCGCTCCGAGATGCGGGTGATCTCACCGCCCAGTTTCTCGAGCGCCAGGGCGTGGTGGTCGTCGGCCCGCTTGAGACGGTGCTCTATGGCCTCGGCCACGCGGGCGACATCGGACCCCAGCGACTTGGACAGCTCCTGACCGATGGTCTCGACGGCCTTGAGGGCCCGCTCCTGCGAGGCATTGAGGACGTTGGCGTAGTTGTGCTCGGTTTCCTTGAGCCGGCCGTCGAGGTTGGCGGCGATCCGCATCACCTCGTGACCCATGGCCTCCAGCGCCTGAGCCTGACGGCGCTCGGAAGCCTGCAGATGGGCGCCGAGATCGGTCAGGGCCCGCTCGACGCGATCCATGCGGCCATCTTGGGCCGCCGAGTCGAGCCGACGCATCATCTCGTTGCGCGACTCCTCGACCTTGCGGGTCAGGGCCTCGGCGAGTTTCTCCAGGCCGGACGCTTCCTGCCGGCCGCCGCCGCGCTCGGCCTGGATCAGACGGCGGTCCAGATCGGCGAAGGACTGTTCCAGCTTGGCCAGTGACTGGGCCGTGCGACCCTGGGCCTCCTCGAGACGCTGGGTGACGCGCGAAACCACGCCGTCGGCCAGGCGATCCGGCGATACATCGCGCTCGAGCCGGTCCAGTCGGTCTCGCAGGGCCGTCGAGGCGTCACGTCCCCTGGCCTCGGCATCGTAGAATTGCCCCGCCAGCTTGCCGAGCGCGCCTTCCATCTTGCCGAAGGCTTCGGCGTAGCGGGGGCCCGTCTCATCTTCGAAATGGCGCAGGCGGGCCCGGCTCTCGCGCACGGAATCGGATAGCTCGGCGTAGCGGCGGTCCTTGGCGGCCGCGTCGCTTTCGGTTGCCTCCAGGCGGCGCACGAGACCGGCGACCGCACGATCGACGCCGTCGATGGCCAAGGTCGAGCGGCGCTCAGCGCCCTCGATGCGGGCCGACAGGGCTTCGATGGCGGACAGGGCCGCGGTCGCATCCTCGCCGCGGATGGCGTAGGCGTCGTCCAGCCGGCGCGGTTGCTGACGGCGGCGCTCGCCGACCTCGTCATCGGCGTTCTCGGAGATCATCTCCGAAAGCCATTCGCCGAGGGTCATGCCGGACCGCCGGGCGAGGTCCTTGGCCGCCTCCCGTGTGCGGGGCTCGATTCCCTTGACGCTCCACGGCGCCGCCCCGCTCATCGATTCGTTCCCCGCCACATGGCTGAAGACGGTAAACGCCCATTTCTTGGGTGTAAACGCACCGGTAACCCCAATATGTAGCGGCGCCGTCGCCTTCCTGTGGACAGTCGCCCATCTCGCGGACAAGGGCCGCCGACCCTCGATGTCCCTTGGTCGCGCCAACGTGGTTAACGAGCCGTAAATCGTTAACGGCGGCGAAAGATGTTGCGCCCCGGATCACGGGGTACCATCTGGCCGCCATGTCCCACGCCGTCACCCTCACGCTTCTGATTGTGGCCCTGGCGGTGGCGGTATTTGCCGGATGGCGGGGATCCCGCCCGCCCGATCTGATCCGTGGCCCCCGCATGGTGCCCTACCGGTTCGTGATGGTGCTGGCCTCGACCGTGGTGCTGTTCATGCTGCTGCATCTGTTGACGCTCGCGGGCTATTCGCCGCCCGCTGTGCGCTGAGGGAACGGGCGCGCTGTTCCATGGGTTAAGTCTCGCGAACAACGGAGACCTCCCCATGTCCAAGGACCTGACCCCTGCCAAGGCCGAAGAGGCCTTCTGGGATTCCCTCAAGAAGTCGAACACCGGCCTGCTGGGCCTGGACCAGCCCGGCTACCACGCCCAGCCGATGACCGCCTTCCGCGAGGAAGAAACAGGCACGATCTGGTTCTTCACGCGCGACGACACGGATCTGGCGCGCGACGCGGGCGTCGGGTCGGGCCAGAGCGCCATGTTCCACTATGGCTCCAAGGACCAGAACGTCTGGGCCTGTATTCATGGCGAACTGTCGGTGCACGGGCAGGACCGGACGATCATCGACCGCTACTGGAACCCGGTGCTCGCCGCCTGGTACCCGGAGGGCAAGGACGACCCGCACCTGACCATCCTGCGCTTCGACGCCGACGACGGCCGGGTCTGGGTCAACGAGGGCGGTTTCTTCAAGTTCGCCTTCGAGATCGCCAAGGCCAACGCCACCAAGACCCTGCCGGACGCCGGCGGCGTGGCGGACGTCAACCTGAACTAGGTCAGCCCCCCAGGCACCAGTTGATCACCGCCTTCTGGGCGTGGATGCGGTTCTCCGCCTCGTCCCAGGCGGCCGAGCGGGGACCGTCGAGGACGGCGTCGGTGACCTCCTCGCCCCGGTGGGCCGGGAGGCAGTGCAGGAAGATGGCGCCGTCGTTGGCGCGGTCCATCAGGGCGTCGTCGACGCCGTAGGGTTCGAAGGCGTGCAGCCGCTCTTCATGGTCCTGATCGCCCATGGAGACCCAGGTGTCTGTGATGACGACATCGGCGCCCTGAACCGCCTCTTCCGGGTCGGTGCCGAGCCAGACGTTGTTGCCGCCGCGCTGGAGGTCGAACAGGTCGGGGTGGTAATCGGCCGGGCAGGCGATGCGGAACTGGTAGCCGAGCAGCGGCGCGGCGTGGATCAGGCTGGCGCAGACGTTGTTGTC
>CAMLNT010000096.1 GCA_946481425.1 uncultured Brevundimonas sp. | reverse complement strand
GCAGCAGTGAGCAAGGGCTCGTATCGTATACGCTCGGCGCCGATGGTCTTGGCGTGGCGGACTAGATCGATGGCTTTGTTGGTGGCCGAGGCGCCTGCGCCGGCGATGACGCGGACGCGGCCGGCGACGGTTTCGATGCACAGTTCGACGATGCGCTTATGCTCGTCGACCGAGACGGTAGCGCTCTCTCCGGTGGTGCCGACCGGCACGATACCGTGAACCCCGCCCGCGATCTGGCGTTCGATCAGCCGTCGATAGGCGGCTTCGTCCACTTTTCCGTCACGAAAGGGTGTGATCAGTGCGGTGATCACGCCCTTGAAAAGGGGGCGGTTCATGGGTCAAGGGTCTCGCTTGGCGTTCGGGCGGCGAACCTAGGCGCGGGCGGCGGGCGCCGCAACGACTGAAACAGATTTGGAGGCGCGGGCATGGCGGATTGGTTTCAGGCGGCGATGGCGGCGATCGTGGCGCTGTTTCAACCTGTGGCTCAGCCTGCCGTCACAACCGCCAGCGCGGCCCATGTGGCGCAGTCGTCCAGCTTCGCCTCGGGCCTGGCCGCGGCGCGCGCCGGCGATGTGAACCTTGCGCTGGCCTACGCCTCGAGCGCCAGTCCCATCGAGGCGCGAATCATCCGCTGGGCGCTGATCGATGTCGTGGGCGAGCGGGTCGGCTGGGGCGAACTGGCCGCGGCACGATCCGATCTGAACGGCTGGCCGCGCGCGGACACGCGCCGTCAGGCGATGGAGCGTGCGCTGGCCAACTCCTATGGCTCACCGCAGGAAGTGATCGCCATCTTTTCGGCCGAAGCGCCGACGACGCCGGAAGGCGCCCTGGCCTATGCCCAGGCGCTGTCGGCCACCGGCGCGACCGGCGAAGCGCAAAGCGTGGTGCGCACCTGGTGGCGCGAGCGATCTTTCGACCAGGCCACGCAGGACCGGTTCCTGGCCGCCTATGGCGCCTGGCTGACCCAGGACGATCACGAGAAGCGGCTGGACACCCTGCTCTACGGACCGCAAGGACCGGCGACGCGGGCGATGATGTCGCTTGTCTCGTCCGACTATCGGGCGCTGGCCGAGGCGCGGATCGCGCTTCGCAACGGGTCCTCCGCCCCCTACGTCCCCGCACAGTTCGAGAACGATCCCGGCCTGGCGCTGGAGCGGGCGCGCCGAGCGCGCCTCGACGGCCAGGAATACAATGGCTTCCAGCACCTCTCGCGGTTCCCCGCAGCCCCGACCCACAGCGAGGGTCAGGACCTGATGTGGACCGAGCGTCGCAACTATTTCATCGACGCCCTTCAGGCGCGCGACTACCCGTCCGCCTATCACGCCATGGCGGGCCACGGCTTCCCGTCCGGTGACCGCCGGGTGGACGCGGAGTTCTTCGCCGGCTGGATCGCCCTGGTGAGGCTGAACAATCCGACGCAGGCGGCGCAGCACTTCGAGGCCCTGAGACAGGCTTCGTCGACCCCGATCACCCAGAGCCGGGCGCTCTACTGGCTGGGTCGCGCGGCGGATGCGCGGGGCGATACGGCCGCCGCCGACGCCTATTACCGCCAGGGCGCACAGTATACCTGGGCCTTCTACGGACAGCTGGCCGCCGAACGCGCCAACATGCGCACGCTGCGCCTGCCGCCCGAGCCGCAGCCGACCGAGGCCGACCGGGCGCGGTTCGAAAGCTATCCGCTGGTCCAGGCGATCCGCGTGCTGGCCGGCGCCGGCGAGGACAGCCTCGTGCGGGTCTTCGTCATGCACCTGGACGACAGCCTGACCAGCGCGGTGGACTATGCGCTGCTGGTCGACCTGACGCGCGGCTACGGGGTGCAGGACCTTTCGATGCACGTGGCCCGTACGGCGGCGCAGCGCGGCTTCCCCCTGGCGGAGCGTGGCTATCCGGTGACGAACGTGCCGGCCGTGCCGGGCGCGCCGGACCCGGCGTTCGTGCACGCCATCATCCGCCAGGAAAGCGCCTTCGATCCGCGCGTGCGCTCCAGCGCCGATGCGCGCGGCATGATGCAGCTGCTGCCGTCGACGGCCTCGGGCGTGGCCCGGCGGCTGGGCGTGGAATGGCGGGGCGCATCGGCGCTCTATGAGCCGGACTACAATGTCCAGCTGGGCACCTATCACCTGGGCGAGCTGACGTCGGACTTCGGCGGGTCCTACCTGCTGGCGACGATCGGCTACAACGCCGGGCCGGCGCGTCCCCCGCAGTGGATCCCCTATTGCGGCGACCCGCGCGGCGCCTCGACCGATCCGATCGACTTCATCGAGTGCGCGCCCTTCACCGAAACTCGCAACTACATGATGCGAGTGATGGAAAATATGCAGGTTTACCGCGCTCGCCTGAACGGCGGACAGGCCGAGATCAACATCTCGCAGGAACTGTCGCGCGGCGGGTCCTACTAGAGGCGGCGGGCGCTCAGCATCCGCTCGCCGTCCGCCTCGATCCAGCGGGCCCGCAGGCCGAAGGCGGACTTCAGCACGGCCGGTGACAGGGCGGTGAGCGGCGGCCCATCGGCCACGACCGCCCCGTCCCTGAGCACCACGATGCGGTCGGCGAAGCGGGCGGCCAGCTCCAGATCGTGCAGGGTGACCAGCACCGCCCCCCCCGCCTTCGCGTGCTGAGACAGACGCTCCAGGCAGAGCAGCTGGGCGTCCGGGTCCAGACCGGCGGCCGGTTCGTCGGCGACCAGCAGCGGCGCGTGTGTGGCGAACAGGCGCGCGAGCAGCACGCGGGCCCTCTCCCCGCCCGACAGCGAGAAAACCGACGCCTCCGCCAAAGCTTCGACGCCGAACAGGGACAGGGCCTGGCGAGCGCGCTGACGGGCGACAGAAGGCGGCTCCAGCGGCGCGCCGAGGGCCGCGACCTCGATCGCCTCGAGGCCCCAGGCGACGCGGCGCTCCTGCGGCAGATAGCCGAGCTTCATCGCCCGCTCGACGGCGTTCAGACGGTGGATCGGCTCTCCATCCAGACGGCTTTCGCCGCGTGAGATGGGATGCAGGCCGGTCGCGGCGCGCAGCAGCGTTGTCTTGCCCGCGCCGTTTGCGCCGACCACCGCGACCATTTCGCCCGGCGCGACCTCGAGGCTCGCGGCGGTGACGACCTCTCGGCGCGACTGGACAGCGTGAAGGTTGCGGACCGACAGCCGGCTCATGTGCGCCAGCTCCGGGCCGCCTTCCAGGCGATGAGGGCGAAGACCGGCGCCCCGACGAGGGCAGTGAACACGCCGAGCTTGAGCTCCTGCTCGGTCGGGGTGATCCGGGCCAGGACATCGGCCAGAACGAGGATGACCGCGCCTGCAAGGGCTGACGGCGTCAGCAGCCGGCCCGGATCTTCGCGCACCGCGCGGCGAACGAGGTGTGGCGCCGCCAGACCGACGAAACCGATGATCCCGGCCATGGCGACGGCTGCGCCCGTGGCCAGAGACGCGCCAAGCACCGCCGCCATGCGAAGGCGTCCCATGGCCAGCCCGGAGAGAGCCGCAGCCTCCTCGCCGAGCGTAAGCATGCGCAGGGCCGGCGCCGCCTGAAGGGCCAGCCAGACCGCCAACGCGATGGCCGGAAGACCCCAGAGCACATCGGCCCAGCTGCGCGCCTCGACCGAGCCCATCATCCAGGCCAGGACCTCGGCCGTGGCGATCGGAGACGGCGACAGGTTGAAAATCAGGGCGGTCGCCGCGCCGAAGAAGCTCGAAAGGGCGACGCCGAACAGGATGAGGGCCTCGGGCTCCCGAATACGAGCCGCAAAGGCCGCGAGCGCGCCGCCGCAGAGCAGCGCTCCGATCCAGGCGGCGAGCTCGACGATCCCCGGCGTGAGGGCTAGCCCTGCCACGATGGCGAGCGCGGCCGCGAAGCCCGCCGTCGCCGAGACACCCAGCACGCCGGGATCGGCGAGCGGATTGCGCAGCAAACCCTGCATCAGCGCCCCGGCCAGGCCAAGGGCGGCGCCCGTCAGGCCGGCGGCCAGGGCGCGCGGCGCCCTCACCTGCCAGAGAATTTCGGCCGCTGGCGACGCCGGATCGAGAAAGGCCTGACGGTACTGCGCCAGCGTCAGGGCCGCCTCTCCGACGGCCAGGGACACACCGATCGCCGCGAGCAGGGCCACCCAGAGCGCGAGATTCAGGACGCCGGGCTTCATGATCAGGCCGCAGCCCGGGCGATACGGCGCGTACCGTCCGAGACGAACCAGCCCGGACACCCGAGAATCGACCCCGGCAGCGAGACGATCGCACGGGTGGCCGTACGGCGGCGAACGCTCGGATGACGGCCGACGCCCCGGCGATCAGCTCTCAGGGCGTCGAAGAAGCCGAGCACGAACCGACGCGGCGGCTGAAGAATCAGACCCTCGACCGACAGGGGCGCGAAGGCGGGCCCGTCCCAGCTGTTGGACAGGCCGGCGGCTCGCATCATGGCATCGACGAGGGTGCCGCGGCCGGACGTCCAGCCCGACGAAGTGAGGTAGAGGGCGTCTTCCCCCTGCCAGGCGTCGCGGCTGTGGGCGAGATCGCGATCCATGCCGGCGATGAGGTCCTGGCCGCGGCCGGAACGACCGAGCGCATTGGCGACGCGGGCCACATTGGCGCGCACGCCGGGGAAGTCGGTGGCGTCCTCGATCTGGATAACCCGCACCCCGGTCCGCTCCAGCGCCCGGATCAGCCTGGCGTCCCCGCCCCAGTAGCGCACGACGACGTCCGGCCGCGCCGCCATGACGGCTTCCAGCGATGGTCGCAACAGAGGCGCTCCGTTCACCTGATGGCGCATCCAGGAGTCGGCATCATCCGCGCGCGGGGAAACGCCCGCGATGTCGTCCGGGTCGGCCAGGGCGAGCACGAACTGGTCGGCGCACTGGTCCAGCGACACAACGCGAGGCCCGGCCATGACCGGCCCCGCCGCCAGGGAGACGACCAACGCCAGGGCCGCCGCCAGCCTCATCCGTTGGTGAGATCCGCCAGCAGGGCGTCCAGCATGCCGTCCAGAAGCAGGTCGCGGTCGGCCCAGTCGAAATACGGCTTGGTCAGCATCAGGGAAACGACGCCGTGCACCCCTGCCCAGATCATCTGGGCGGCGACATCGGGATCTCTCTTGAGACGGCCTTCGGCGTGCAGGTCGACCAGAGGCTGGCGCAGTCGTTCGAAAAGACCACGGCCGACGCGACGCGCGACATCCTCGGCGCTTCCGGCCTCGCCCGGCCGGGTGAGATAGATCAGCCGGTAGGCATTCGGATTGTCGAAGCCGAACGCGGCATAAGCTTTCATCTTGCTTCGCAGGACCTGCTCGGGCGTGCCGCCGTCCGCCTCAATGGCTTCGGTGACGACGATGAGGCGGGCGAACCCGTCTTCGCAAATCTGCGACAGGATTTCCGCCTTGTCGCGGAAGTGCATGTAGAGGGCCGTGGACGATACGCCGACCTCGTCCGCGATCTTGCGGATGGTGGCGCCTTCATAGCCGCATTCCACGAACAGCCGTTCCGCAGCCTGGAGGATCTCGGCGCGACGGACATGGCCTTCGCCCTTGGCCTTGCGCGCGGATCGGGACGGCGAGGCGGTCAAATCAGTAACGGCCAAGACTGAGCCCCGCTTGAAAGTACGAGCCCTGTCTTAGCGCCTTCGCGGAGGCCCGGGCAACCGTGGCCAGCCGCCGCGCCTTGCGCATCGCGGCGTAACGTGGTTCGGATAACTCTTTAACGTGCTGTCTAGGATAATACAGCTTGGACGGCAGTCGCGCCAATCTCCGTGTCGTGGGTGGTCCCGCCCTCGCGCTCAGCGCGGCAAGGAAGGGCCTGAGCCGCAGTCAGGCCATCGTCGTCTGTGTGCTGACCATCTCAGGCCTGGCCCTGTCGGCCTGGGACATGGCGCTGGCCGGAACCCTGTTGCGGTACGTGCTGGCGGCGAGTTTCGCCGTCATCGTCTCTACCCGACTTGCGGCGGTACTGCTTTCCGTCAGTCCCATTGCCGAGGCTCGCCCGCTCTCCGGCGGGGAACTGCCGCACTATACGATCGTGGTCGCGCTCAGGGATGAGGCTGCGATTGCCGCCCAGCTGGTCGCGCGCCTGAGCGCGATCGATTACCCGCCCAACAAATTGACGGGATGGCTGGTGGTCGAGGCCGATGATCCGGTTACACGTCTCGCCCTCGAACGCGCTGCACGGCCATCTTGGCTACGGGTGCTGGTGGCCCCGCTCGGCGCCCCCATGACCAAGCCTCGCGCACTCAACATCGCCCTCGGGCTGGCCCGACCCGGGTTGCTCACCGTCTATGACGCTGAGGATCACCCATGCCCCGGACAGTTGCGCGAAGCGGCCGCCCGCTTCGCGGGCAGCGATGAGCGGCTCGCTTGTCTTCAGGCGCCGCTGCGCATCCGAAACGCGGACCGTGCCATGACCTGGCTCGAGCGCCAGTTCGCCCTGGAATATGCAGTTCTTTTCGAAATCATGCTGCCGGCCCTCGCCCGGCTTGGCCTGCCCTTGCCGCTCGGCGGGACCAGCAATCATTTCCGGGTCGACGTCCTGCGACAGGTCGGGGGATGGGACCCCTGGAACGTGACCGAGGACGCCGATCTTGGGTTCCGGCTTTATCGGCTAGGCTATCGCTGCGGCGTCATCCGACGGCCGACGCTTGAATCTCCGCCGCCCTCCGTGCGGGTCTGGGTTCCGCAGCGGACCCGCTGGCTCAAGGGCTTCATGCAAACACTGCTCGTTCACACCCGCCGACCACAGGGCCTCGGCGCGCGAGGTTTGCTGACACTGCTCGCCACGCTTGGCGCGTCGGTCGCTTCCGCCTGCTTTCAGGCGCTGTTCGTCTTCTGGATCGCGGCGACCCTACTGGTTTACGGCATCGCCTGGACGCCCCCGCCCCTGCCGGTTCCGGACCTGTCAATCGCCGGTTACGGCTGGGCGATCGCGGGGACCTGCATGGCCCTCGGCGCCGCTCGGGCCAGCATTCGAACGGGAGCGTTCGATATACTGACGGCGCCGATCTACTGGTGCCTGCTGAGCTTTGCGCAGGCGCACGCCCTGTGGCGTCTCGCCTGGCAGCCGTTCCACTGGGACAAGACCCCTCACACGCCCGACTTTTCGCCGCAGGCCATCAGTCCGGCTTGTGAAACTGTGATAGACTGACCATCTGGCCTGTTTCTCCCCGGACTTTCCATGGAAATCATCGACCTCGACGACGACGCCTTCGTGCGCACCAGCGTGATCAAGCGGCATCGCCCCGAAGACTTCGAGGGCATGCGCAAAGCCGGCCGGCTGGCCGCCGCCTGCCTGGACATGCTGACCGAACATGTCGTCCCGGGCGTCGAAACCCAGCACCTGGACGATCTGGCGCGCGAGTTCATCCTGGACAACGGAGGCCTGCCGGCCTGTCTGGGCTACAAGGGCTACACCCACACCACCTGCATCTCGCCCAACCACGTCGTCTGTCACGGCATTCCGGGGCAGCGGACCAACTACCGGCTGGACGAAGGCGATATCGCCAACATCGACGTGACTGCGATCGTCGACGGCTGGCACGGCGACACCAGCCGCATGTACGCGGTCGGCCAGATCAATCCGCGCGCCCGTCGCCTGATCGAGACGACCTATGACTCGCTTGAGAAGGGCCTGGCGATGGTGAAGCCGGGCAACACCTTCGGCGACATCGGCTGGGCCATCCAGCAGCACGTCGAGGCCCAGCGCATGTCGGTTGTCCGTGATTTCTGCGGGCACGGCGTGGGCCGCGTGTTCCACGACAGCCCGAACGTCCTTCACTTCGGCAAGCGCGGCCAGGGCGCGACGCTGGAGCCCGGCATGTTCTTCACCGTCGAGCCGATGGTGAACCTGGGCAAGCCGCAGGTGAAGGTGTTGTCCGACGGCTGGACGGCGGTGACGCGCGACAAGTCGTTGTCCGCGCAGTGCGAGCATTCGGTCGGTGTCACCGACACGGGCATCGAAGTCTTCACCGCAAGTCCGGCGGGGATGTTCCGACCGACGTTCGCCTAGGCTGGACGTTCTCATTATGTTCTGACAGAGTGACGCCCGCTGAACGCGAGGTCGCCATGTCTGCTGCTTCCACGGTCGTCGCCTTTCCCGAGTTGTTCGCCCCGCGCGCCGAGCCGGCGAAGCCCAAAGCAAGGCCGCACCACGCCGGGCACCGGGAACGTCTGCGGGAGCGCGCCCGCAAGGCGGGACTGGCCGCCCTGCCCGACTATGAACTGCTCGAGTTCTTCCTTTTCCGAAGCCAGCCGCAAGGCGACGTGAAACCACTGGCCAAGGCCT
>CAMLNT010000095.1 GCA_946481425.1 uncultured Brevundimonas sp. | reverse complement strand
ACGGCGGCGGTCCGCAGATCAGCGCCATGCTGACCAAGGCCGGGGTGAAGTCCGATTTCGTCGACGGCCTGCGCGTGACCGACGCCGCCACCATGGAAGTGGCCGAGATGGTCCTGTCGGGCGCCGTGAACAAGGAAATCGCCCACTGGATCACCATGGCCGGCAAGGAGGCTGACGTCCGCGGCGTCGGCCTGTCGGGCAAGGACGCCGGCCTGCTGACCGTCGAGAAGACCAAGCGCACCAAGCGCGATCCCGACAGCATGATCGAGCATGAGGTCGACCTCGGTTTCGTGGGCGAGCCCACCAAGGTGGATTCCAAGCTGATCACCCGGCTGATCCAGTCCGACGCCGACTGGGTGCCGGTGATCGCTCCGATCGGGGTGGCCGAGGACGGCCAGACCTACAACGTCAACGCCGACACCGTCGCCGGCGCCGTGGCCGGCTCGCTCGACGCCAAGCGCATGCTGCTGCTGACCGACGTGCCCGGCGTGAAGGACAAGGCGGGCGACCTGATCCGCCAGCTGACGATATCCGAGGCGCGGGGGCTGATCGCCGACGGCACCGCCACGGGCGGCATGATCCCCAAGCTGGAAACCGCCATCGCCGCCGTCGAATCGGGAGTCGAGGCCGTGGTCATCCTGGACGGGCGTCGTCCTCACGCCATGCTGGTCGAGCTCTTTACCGAGCACGGGGCCGGGACGCTGGTGAAGCGCGATTGACCGACTTCGCTCTCATCGACACCTGGCTGTTCGACCTGGATGACACCCTCTATCCGGTCGAGACCGGGATGATGGACCTCATCCGGGACAAGATCACCGGCTTCGTCATGCGGGTCACCGGCTCGGACGAGGACGAGGCCCGGATGATCCAGCGCGGCTGGTTCGAGGCCCATGGCGCGTCGCTCCCCGGCCTCCTGAAAGAATACGAGGTCTCGGTTCGCGAGTTCCTGGACGAGATCCACGACGTGCCGCTCGACAGCCTCGAGCCCGATCCCGACCTGGGGCGGGCGCTGGCCCGCCTGCCGGGACGGCGGCTGGTCTTCACCAATGGCGCGGCCGACCATGCCGCCCGCGTGCTGGAGCGCCTCGGCGTGGCGCAGCACTTCGAGGCCGTCTTCCACATCGAGTCCAACAACCTGATCGCCAAGCCGGACCCCCGGACCTTCCAGGCCATCATCGACATGTTCGGCTTCGAGCCGAGCCGCGCGGCCTTCTTCGAGGACTCCGAGCGCAACCTGAAGACCGCCGCCGACTTCGGCATGACCACCGTGCTGGTGGGGCCCCACGCGCTGGCGTCGCACGCACCGTTCGTGCATCACCGCACCGAACGCCTGACCTCCTTCCTTCTGTCCATCCCCGTATCGGAGCCCGCCTGATGAGCATCGACCTCGCCGCCGTGAAGGCCGACATCGAAGCCGCCTGGGACGCCCGTGCCGAGATCACGCCCGCGACCAGGGGCAAGGCCCGCGACGCCGTCGAGACGGCCCTGGCGATGCTCGACGACGGCTCGATGCGCGTCGCCACCCGCGAGCCCGACGGGGCCTGGACCACCCATCAGTGGCTCAAGAAGGCGGTGCTGTTGTCCTTCCGCCTGAACGCAAACCAGCTGATGCGGGGCGTGGACGACAGCCATAACCACTCGTCGCTGGGACCGTGGTGGGACAAGGTCCCCAACAAGTTCTCGAACTGGAATTCACGCAAGTTCGAGGATGGCGGGTTCCGCGCCGTACCGGGCGCGGTGGTCCGCGGAGGCGCCTTCATCGGCCGGAACGTGATCCTCATGCCGTCCTTCGTGAACATCGGCGCCTTCGTCGACGAAGGCACGATGGTCGACACCTGGGCGACCGTCGGCTCCTGCGCCCAGATCGGCAAGAACGTGCATCTGTCCGGCGGCGCCGGCATCGGCGGCGTGCTCGAACCGCTCCAGGCCAATCCGACCATCATCGAGGACGGTTGCTTCATCGGCGCCCGCGCCGAGGTCGCCGAGGGCGTCATCGTTCGCGAGGGCGCGGTGCTGGCCATGGGCGTCTATCTGTCCGCCTCGACCAAGATCGTCGACCGGGCGACCGGCGAAGTCTTCCGCGGCGAAGTCCCGGCCTACAGCGTCGTCGTCCCCGGCAGCCTGCCCGACCCCGCCGGCGGCCCCAGCCTCTACTGCGCCGTCATCGTCAAACGCGTCGACGCCCAGACCCGGGCCAAGACCGGCGTGAACGAGCTGCTGCGGGACTAGAGCGCCCCAGCCTAACGGCGATATCCAAACTTGCCGCCAGAGTTGTGATCTGTCTTAGATGCCGCCCAAACTTGCGGGGGCGGTCAAATGGGTCTCAAGGTTGCGAGCGTCGCATCTGTGTTGACGCTGATCTTGGTCGCAGGCGCGGCGTCGGCACAGGGACAGACGGCTGAGCAGCGCCGCGCCACTGCGCTTCAAGAGCGAGACGCAGCGCGCGCCTCATTGGAAGCTGTCCGGGCTCGTCGCGAGCAGGATGCTCTTGCGGCTGCCGGGGCAGCAGCGCGGGCGGCTACGACGGATGATGCGGCAGCCGTGGCGGAACTGACTGCCCGCACCAGTGCTGTGACGGATTGTGGCCGTCCAGGCAGCGACGAGAACTGGATTTCGCGGCGGTGGGAGATTTTCGGCGATGGGGGCTCCAACTCATCAGACTGTGCGCGGGAGCTTCTCGAGGAGGCGGTGACCGCCGATCAGCTTCGTTTGGCTGCCGAGGCGCGCGGCTATTTCTACGGAGCGCGGGCGCGGCGGCAGCAGACCATCTCCGACTACGGCGCCGGGGCGGTAGTGTTGGGCGGGATCGGCTACGGTGCGAGCGGCCGGGTCGGGTCCTCGACCCAGAGTTTCTGGGGCTATGCCACGCTGCTGACCGTGCTGAGCTCCGAATGGAACGCGTTGGAGCCGACCCGCGTCCTGTACGATGCGGCCTATGCGGGGATGAATCTGCTTTCGGCGCGCTACGAACGGCTGATCGTTCTGCAAGAGCGGCTCGAGGACGCGCTGGCGTTGACCGCGCCGGTCAACTGCACGGACGGCAGCTTCTGGACGCCCGACCTTTCTCGATGGGGGCAGGGCCTTTCCGGCAACGCCCTGACTGCGGCCACCGGAGACAGAGTGGCCTATTTAGCCGAGATGCGTCGGCTGCAAGCCATTTGCTTCGAACTCGCCGCCGCACAAAGCGATGTTTCCGCGACCTCCATTCTCGGGGTCGACGAGGGCCGTTGGGTCGACGCCTACCGGCGGGACCTTCTGGCGCTGGATGCCGTGATCACCAACCGGGACAACCAACTGCGGTTCAGTCCGGCTGAAATTTTCAACGTGCTGCCAACCGTGGCGAGCCGAACGATCGATGCGGTTCTCACCGGGGGAGAGGCCAACCGGGCTGTCGTGACAGTGCAGACGCAGGAAACGCTTCGCGGATTGATGGCTCCGGTGAGCGCCCTCGACAGCCCGATCACCGCAGCGGCGCCCGCGCAGGCGATTGCGCCAGCGCCTGCACTCCTCACCAGCGCTTCGGGGTCGACGCTTCTTCAGCAACAGACGCCCAACCTGATGCAACGCGCAGCCGAAATGGAGCAGTGGCGCCGCAGGCTGGTCGAAGCCCGAGCCATCAGCGAGGAGATCCGGGCGCTGTCGGCCGCCAGGCGCCTGGCCTTCACCTGGAATATCGAGGCCAATGCCCCAGAGGTCCGGCTCGAAGTGATCGCGCCGCCCCCGGCTCCCACGCCTCCCGCCTAGCCGCAGTCCCTCTCCGGATCGTCCCGGCTGATGGCGCACATCATCAGACGGCCGCGCTCGGCGCCGTAGCGCTCGACAAGCCGTTCTTCCAGCAGCCGCCACTTGTCCTCGCTGTCGGCGATGGCGGCCCGGACGGCGCGTTCGAAATTGCCGAGGCCGATGCCTTGCGACCTGGGCGAGGCGCCGGCCGGGATGACGCCGCGCTCCCAGTCGATCGGGCCGACCCCCGTGTCCTTGTTCAGCACGTCGTGATGGACCCGTCCGTCACAGCCGTTACCGGCCAGGGCGAAGCAGCCGGTCATCAGCCCTTCGGGGAACTCGGCGTCGCCCCGCAGGCTGATCCAGGGTGCCGGTCCCCACTGACCGAGACCCCTCGGATAGGCCGGGTCCTCGTTGCCGACATCGGTCCAGTTGGAGTGGGCGTAGAAGTCCTGGCTGGCATGCATCAGCGCGCCCATGGAGGTCAGCACCCGGCACTTGGCAGAATCCTCGCCGTCGAAGTCGCAATCCAGCTCCACCGCGTCCGGATCGATCCGCCCCCGGTCGCCCAGCAGGCTTCCGGCGGCCCAGACCGCGGCCTCCAGGTTCTGGATCATCAGGTTCCTGCAGTTCTCCAGCTCGCGCCGTGCATCGGCCGCCGGATGCGGATAGGCGCCACCGGGCACGTGGTCGCCGTTATCGCAGTGGGGCGCGGATTCCATGATCCCGGGCGGCGTGTCCGGCGTGCCGATGGCCCCGAACGACCCGCGCTTGCCGGCCATCTCATCGAGCGTATCCGGCTGCAGGCACCACTGGAGCGCCACGCCCGTGCGCTCACACCCGAGCGCCCAGCGGGTGATGCGCTCGTGCTCGGCGTTCTGGCCGGCGCCGTTGATGGTGCCGAAGCCCGTCGCACCGATCAGTGCGGACGAAACAAGGATGAAACGGATAAGCCGACTCTCACGCATGGCGCTCTCCCGGCCCCGTGATGCGGAACGCCGTTCTGTAGCACGGCCGGCCCGACCCGGGCGAATCCGGGGCGGAACGCGGACCGTTGCGGCGCATTGGCTTGAGCATGAAGTTGTCCCTGCTGCTCGCCGCCTCGGCGCTCGCGCTCGCCGCCTGCGATCCCAGACTACCGCCGTCGCAGGACGCGCCGACGCCGCCCGAGGCCGACGAGGGCCATCAACCGCCGCCCGCCGAAACCGGGGAGCCACCCGAGCAAGCACCTGCGCCGGTTCCGTCGGCGCCTCCGGCCCAGCAGCCGCCGCGCCCGGTCGACGCCTCGGCGACCCAGTGCGTCCAGGGCGAGACGCATCTGTATTCCTGCCCCATGGGAAACGATCGCACCGTGTCGGTCTGCGTCGGCAACCGCCAGGTCAGCTACCGGTTCGGACCGCAGGGCGATCCCGAAATCGATCTGACCGTGGCGGCCGGGCGGCCCGGCCTGTGGGCCGGCGGCCAGAGCCAGCCGCACCTGCGCTTCCGCTCCGGCGCCTATGACTACGTCGTCTATTCGGGCCGCCGGGCCGGCGTCGAACGCTCGGGCGTCGTGGTGCTGCGGAACGGCGAGGAAATCCGCCGGCTGACCTGTCCGGTCACGTCCAGCCAGACCGATATCCCGGCCGGCATGATCCCCGACTACGTGCTGCGCGAAGGCGTGGGCGCGCGGGCGGACGACTGGTTCTAGGTTTTGCGGCGGCGGGCGGGCGCGGCCGCTTCCGGATCGCGCTCGTGGACCAACCGCTCCGTCGAGGCCGACAACCGCTGGAAAACGGCGATGGCGACGAACAGCACCGTGCCCGCCAGCATCAGCAGGATCGGCCAGATCAGGTCCGCCGGCTCCTCGCGAGCGACCTCGAAGGCCAGCACCAGCCCCTCGAGCAGCACCGCGATGACGATGGTGGAGCCGAACTTGGTCAGGGACCGGCGCGTCTCGGCGGCGTTGCGCCGCTCGTCGTCGGACAGGACCTCTTCCTCGACGATGTATTTGGCCACGTCGAAGACGGCCACGGCCACGATCAGGTATCCGATCGCCTCGAACAGCTCTCGCTCGAAGCCCTCGCCGCTCATGGCCGCCGTGATCAGGCGGTAGGGCGCAAAAACCATCAGGGTCAGGGCGATCAGCATCAGGCTGATCCCGCCCAGAGCGAACACGCCTTTGGCCAGCTTCATCATCGGCGCCTCCCGCATCTGGCGGCTTAGCGCATGGCGAAGCTTGAGGTTCCTGAACGGCGCCCGACGACAGTGGCCGCCAGCCTGGCCGTACGGGCGCGCGTGAGCGTCAGGTCAGTCGATCCGCCTTCCTCAGGTCCCTGAACATCCAGGCCCACAGCCCGGTCGAGGCCAATGCCCCCAACCCGCCGAAGACCGCCGCCCCGATCGGCCCCAGAAAGCGCACCATCAGCCCTGAATAGGCCTCGCCCAGCTCGTTCGACGCCCCGATGAACAGCATGGAGACCGAGCTGACCCGCCCGCGCATGTGGTCGGGCGTCGCCAGCTGGATCAGGGTCTGGCGGATATTGACGCTGACCATGTCGGCCGCGCCGCCGATGAAGAGCACGAGGGCCGACAGCCAGGCTGCCTTGGACAGGCCGAAGATGAGCGTGCAGACCCCGAACACAGCGACCGCCCCGAACATCCAGACGCCGCCGCGCCGCATGATCGGCCTGTGGGAGAGCCAGATCGCCATCAGCAACGCGCCCACGCCGAATGAGGCGCGCAACAGGCCAAATCCGAACGCTCCCACATGCAGGATGTCGCGCGCGAAGATCGGCGTCAGAAGCGCCACGCCCGCCAGCAGCACCACCACCAGATCCAGCGAGATCGCGCCCAGCACGATCCTGGTGTTCCAGACATAGGCCAGCCCCTCGCGCACGGCCTTGAGGCGATTGACCTGATCGTCGGTCCGCTCGGGCTTGCCGCTGGTCCGGATCGACAGGAAGCAGGTCAGGCCCACGAGGAACAGCACGCCCGAGACCGCGTAGGCGAAGGGCGTGTTGAAACCCACGATGAGACCGCCGAGCGCCGGACCGGCGATGGCTCCGGTCTGGAAGGCGATCGATTGAGCGGCGATGGCGCGGGGCAGGGCCGCGCGGCCCACCACCATCGGCAGAAAGGCCTGGCTGGCCGGCGCCAGAAAGGCCCGCGCCGCGCCGAAGAGCGCCGCCACGCTCAACAGGCCCCACAGCGGCGGCGAGCCGTGGATCGCCATGGCCAGGAAGGCGAGCGCGCACCCGGCCTCGACCATGACCGACAGAGCCACGGTCTGTTTGCGGTCGCGCCGATCGGCCATCTCCCCGGCGGGCAGGGTGAAGGCGAGAAGCGGCAGGAACTGCACCAGTCCCACCAGCCCCAGATACAGGCTCGCCTGTTCGATCGGATGTTCGCGCCGCGCGATCTCGTAGACCTGCCATAGCAGGGCCGAGGACTGGATCTGGATCGCCAGCACCGCGATCACACGCCCGACCCACAGCAGCTTGAAGTCCCTGAGCCGCCAGGGATTGTCATGCCCGCCCTCGGGCAGGGGCGGAACCGGTTGCGGGTTTTCAGGCGCGTCGATGGTCACGTCTTGCGGCCGTCCGCCGTGTCGTAGAGCGTCCCGTCGTTGTGCCGATAGCGCCGGTCGCCGTCGTGCAGGGTCAGGTCGATGTCCGGATAGTCGACGCCGTCCTCGTCCGGCCGGCGTGAGCCGACCTCCAGCAGGACCGCCAATCGGTTCGACCGGTTCACGATGTGGTGGCCGTTCTTGTCGCCGGCTGGAAAGCCCGCGCAATCGCCCGCCTTAAGGACCGTCTCGCCGTCGTCGTCGATCAGCACGACCTCGCCCTCGACCACCCAGACGAACTCGTCCTCCGCCGAGTGCCAGTGGCGCTGGGACGACCAGACGCCCGGCTCGAGTTCCAGCCGGTTCACGCCGAACTGCGTCAGGCCCGCCGCATTGCCCAGTTGCTGGCGTCGCCGCTTCAGGCACGGCTGGTCATAGGGCGGCGGATAGGCGGTTCCGTCACGGCGGGGCGCCGCGTCCAGGTCGATCTTGGGCATGAGCCTTCTCCGGAAGCACGGCTCAGCCTAGAAGCGGGACCATGGCTCTCGTCGATCCCGTATCCCTCACGCGCGACCTCATCAAGAAGCCGTCGGTCACCCCGGCGGACGAAGGGGCGATGGACCTCGTCCAGGCTGAGCTGGAGAGGCTCGGCTTCACCTGCCGTCGCATGAATTTCGAGGGCATCGAGAACCTCTACGCCCGCCGTGGAACCCAAGGACCGAACCTCTGTTTCGCCGGCCACACCGATGTGGTGCCGACGGGTCCGACCGAGGCCTGGTCGTCCGATCCCTTCGCCGCCGAACTGGTCGAGGGCGTGGTCATCGGCCGGGGCGCGGTGGACATGAAGGGCGGCATCGCCGCCTGGATCGCCGCAGTCTCCCAGGTTCTGGCCGAGGGCGAGCCCAAGGGGTCCCTGTCCTTCCTCATCACCGGCGACGAGGAGGGCCGCGCCACCCACGGCACCAAGCTGGTGGTCGAGCAGTTGATCGCCGAAGGCGAGCGCGTCGACG